>NZ_PGEM01000055.1 GCF_002934005.1 Cuspidothrix issatschenkoi CHARLIE-1
TCTAAAATCATTAAATCTCGGATAGATGGTAGAATCATGAACCGAGATTTGAATGGTGCGCGAGGAATTTATCTACGTGCATTGGTTGATACGCCTTGGTTGAGAGAAAATCTCGACTTATGTATTTGTTAGCATTAGTTAGCAAAAAAGTATCGGGCATGTATCATTAATTTTGTATAACAACATCAGCTATGAATACTACCATCAGGCATAATTGCCCCAGTTAAGAAGGTTTCACTCATATCTGTGTCCTCTAAATTAGCTCCAGTTAAATTCACTTCGCATAAATTAGCTTCGCTTAAATCTGCACCACTCAAATCTGCTCCTTGTAAGTCTGCTTTCCACATTCTCACACCTCCCATTTTCGCGCCGCTCAGGTTTGCACCCTGCAAGTTGGCGGCGGAAATTGAGGCCATGTGTAAATTAGCATCACACAAGTTAGCACCACTTAACAATGCCCCGCTAAGATCGGATTCATTTAGATGAGCAGTTGACAAAATAGCTTCAGTTAAATCAGCACCACAAAGAATCACTTCGGATAAATGCGCTCTTTCTAACTTTGCCCCTTGCAGATTGGCTTTACTTAAATTAGCTCCACTTAAAGATGCTGCTGTGAGATTAGCTCCTCTTAAATCTGCTCTGCCGAAGTCCACACCACCTAAGTTGACTCCTTGTAAATTTGCTCCGGGTAAAGCAATACAATTAAAGCTTCTTTCTCCTATGGCGTATCTGGCTAAAAGTTCTTGAACATTCATAGTTTTCTAGACCTTAGTAAGTAGTCAGACAAAATTCAAAAAGTAATTAAATATTGATTACAGAATAATTACTGATAATATGGTTTATCTTTTTCGTTTATTTAATCAAACCCTAAATACATCTTCAATTATCAATCTATTCACATTTTTTAACTTATTGACAAGAAAACAAATGCGTAAGAATTCAGGTGAGGTAAAAAGATCCCCGACTTCTGTGATCAATTTATCATTCATGGACGCAATTAATAAAAGAAGTCGGGTATCTGGGTATGAACGAGTGCTATAGCTGAATATTTATGCAAATGCTACAATCAAACTACAGGCTAAACACGGATAAGTATTTATGAATACTAGCAATTTAAAATTAGGTAGATATTTGACTTTAGAGGAATTTTGTACTTGTAGTCAAACCTATCATAAATATGCCGAAAATATCAACCCATATCCGCAAAATATATCGGAAGTTATTCCTGCCTTACAGGATTTACACAAATTTATCATTGACCCAATTATAGATTATTTTAGTCGAGAAAAATTTCGACTTACCTACGGTTTTTGTTCACCAGATTTAAAAAAGTATCTGGAGAAAAAAGACCCAGTTACAGGTCAAAAAAATGGGCGTGTCGCTCCTAACCTTGACCAGCATATCAGCTATGAAATCAATAAAAATGGTAAATACTACTGTGAAAGATTAGGCGCTGCTTGTGATTTTTTGATTATAGATTTACCGAGTACAAAATTAGTAGAATGGATTTTACAAAATAAATTGCCTTTTGATTCTCTCTATTTTTACAGTGACCACCAACCAATTCACATTAGTTATGGAAATCAACATAAACGAGATATTTGGACATTTAATAATTCAGGAATTCCCACAAAAAAAGGAATTGGAGATTGGATAAAATTAGCTCAAGAAATTGAACGCCGATAAACGCAGATTAAGATGAGATACAGAATTTACCTAAAAAATCATACACCAAAGGACTTTCAACTCTGTTCCCTATTCACTAATCTTATTCCTTTCTATTTGACGATGATTAACAGCATTTTTTAATAATTTTAATTTATAGGGATCAGCATCTTTCGCCCAGCTTAACTTAAAACCCTGTAAAATGCAGCAATTTTCTTTTAAACATTTTTTCCAGCCAGAAAGACGACTAATATTATGCCAATTATCTAAAAGTCCCCTATCTTCTTCTTGACGAGTTAATTTAGCGAATTTTTCATATTGGGGATAATCGGCAGTAACTAAAGATTCTATTTGGTGTAAAATTGGCGGATCATCTTCTAGATCATAATCTTGATAAGTAACGTGTAAATCTCGTAAATCAATTGTCATAACTCTTGATAAAATGGGATGGGGATCAATATCAAAATCAGGATAAAATAAATAGGAAATTTTGGGTGTTTTTAGATGGAATTTAATCACATTTGCTTCTTCTAATCTCCCAATGGTGCGACTTGCACAACCTTCATAAAGACGTAATAAAGGATCAATGGCTTGTAATGCAGAAATATGAACCCAAAGGGAATTATGTAATTTTTTTCCTACCTTACTTTCCCAACAACGTTTAATAATTAGTTCTGTATTTCCTAGACTGCGTAACATTAAATCTGCATCTAAACAGGCTTGTTTATAACTACTATATAAACTGAGTATGTCCTGTTGTACTGCGGCTGCTAATTTTCCTAAGCGGGGACGACGGCTGAAATTACACAGTGCTAAATAGACCATTAAATCTTGACGGCGTTTGTCGGCGATCGCTTCCCATTCATCTACGTCTGTTGCCTGTATAATGACATTAAAAGCCCGGCGCAAAGTCCCAAATTGTTCGGTAATTTCTGCTTCTTGAGGTAATTCCCCTTTACTGGGAAGTCTTCCCCGTTCCGTCATAAAAGTCATCAACGGCGTTAATAATTCCTGGTATTCTTCAAACCGCTTCACACAAGCGCGTACTCTGGGAGTAGTGGCACGGGAACGGAAACGAGAAGCGCGAAATAATTCAGCTTCAACTTCATCTCGAAAAACAAAATAAACCCCCAAACCGGCAGGAATAGCATCAACTCCTAATACTTGGTCAATGTAAATTTTTAATTCTTCTTGCTCATAATATTTCTGAAATGTGTTGCGATTAGTAATAATTCCATCACCATAGGCAATCACACCCCGTTTCATATCTGATATTAATACTTGAGCAGCTACTAGCAGCACCTTCTGAGTCAATTCCCAAGCTTGTATTAAAGCTTCCCGGCGCTCGCTTTGATTTTCAATTACATTAATCACAAAACCAATATTGACAACATCCGCAGTTATTTTAGGTGTATCTGGTGAGTAGTAAGGATCCCAACCAGAACTTTTATAACCTTGTGCAGCAATGCGAGTAATATCCCCACCGTGGCCACAACCATAATCAAAAAAGGTAGTTTCTGGACTAAATAAGCCACATTCTAGGGCTAACCGCACAGGACGGGATAAATCAGGACGAATAATAGCGGCTTTATGTCGGTCTATTTTGGGAACTATATTTGTAGCTATGGAACTACTTTCTCTTTTAATTAAGTGATGTCCTTGTACTTGGACACCATAGACTTGTAGGCGTTGTTCCCAACCTAACTTAGTACCAATTCCTTGGGGATGATTAAGTAAACCCAAAGCCACTTGAGCGCGAGTTAAGGAGGCAAACTCCTCATAAAAGGGATAGTCAGGAGTAACAAAGGTTTCTTTGCGGTGGAGAATAGGGGGATTTTCTGAGTCGCTATAATCTCGATAGCTAATTTCTAGAGTTTCTACGTCAACCTGAATACTAGCCTGTAAAGCTGGATGCGGATCAGTATCAAAATCAGGATAAAATAAATAGGAAATCTTCGGTTTAGTAGTGCTAAATTTAACTAGAGTTGGCGTATGTAATTGAGGTAAAGCACTACGAGCGCGGCTTTCATATTCCTGAAGCCAAGGGTTAAGAGTATGTAACGCTAAAATATGAATGTAAAAAGCATCAGGTAACATTTTGCCAACGGAATTGTCTTGGCAATATTGAGTTATGTTACTCAGATTAATAGGATGAAACATTGAGATATTTTCCTCAAGTACATTCCACTTTATGATCAGATTTAACCATGAGTCTGTCATTTTGTAAAATTATTATCTTAGGCCTGGGGAAGAGAGCAGGGCAGCATTAGTATAGCTACGCTCATCAACCGGGATCACAGGAGCAGGGGAGAATTATTTTTATTAGCAATTACCAATTACTAATTACTAAATTTTCTGATTGTTTGCTCTAAACTTTATTGAGATAAATGAAGTAAATTTTTGTTAATTTATATAAGTTGATATTTCTTAATTTTAAGTAAGATATAAATTGATTTCTTAAATTTTTAATAATACTTATATCTTGTTGTAGATTTATGCCGTCAATCAATATCAGAATTGTGTAATCTGAAAAGAACTAAATTAATGATTAAATAGAGGTCTAATGACTCCAACCATCATGCGTCAACTTTGGTCTATAGTTGAAGCCACCCATACAGTAACTCTCTTGCAATTAGATGATGCGAGTTTAGTACAATGGTTGGTTAAACAAATCACTAATCAATCTTTCTTAGATGCCCATGAAATTGATTTTCTTTGTGAGTACATTCAATCGCGTCTGAGTCTGATTCGTGATTTAGCTTATGAACGCCAACAATCTTAGTTGAGTATCTATACTATTTAATTACTGATGGTAAATAACCTTCTACTAAACAATCAGAGCCGACTATTCGCCAAGTCACACGTTCTAAGGCTAACGCTTCAGTCATATTAGTTAAACCCAAATCCCCTACAGGTGTAGGCGCGTAATCTCCACCAATAATTTTAGGGGCGATAAATGCCATAATTTTTTGCACTGCGCCTTGAGCGATCGCACTAGCTGCTAGGATACCCCCACATTCCCATAGCACGCTACAAAAACCACGCTCATATAAATGGGCCATGACTTGCTCCGGTGTCAATGACGCAAATTCCACCACTTCCACCCCTTTTGATCGCAGCATCTTTTGAAAGGGCTGTGAACTACCAACTTCTGTTAATACTAAAGTTGGGGCTACATGAGTATCCCATAGTCGAGCTTGTTCTGGTAAATTCAGACTCCGACTCATCACCACTCGCAGGGGATTATGAACCTCAACTTGATGGCTAGTTAGGTAAGGGTTATCTTGTCTCACCGTATTACCACCAACAATAACAGCATCACAAGCGGCTCGGAGACGGTGAACCTCAGTCCGAGCATCTTGATTTGTTACCCAAGCACTATGACCACCAGTAGTGGCAATTTTGCCATCTAAGGTCATAGCATATTTCAAAATTCCTAAAGGGCGTTTGTAGAGAATGCGATGGACAAAACCTTCATTTAATCTTTGACAGGCTGCTTCCTCTACTCCTACTACTACTTCTATCCCGGCAGCACGTAACCGCCCAATTCCCCCACCTGCTACTAAAGGATTAGGATCAACCATGCCCACCACAACTTTAGACACACCAGCATTAATTAGCCCTTCAGAACAAGGAGGGGTGCGTCCATGGTGGTTACAAGGTTCAAGACTGACATAAATAGTGCTGCCCCGCGATCTCTCTCCTGCTGCTCTTAGGGCAAAAACTTCTGCATGGGGTTCGCCGGCACGGGGATGAAACCCTTCCCCGACAATCTTGCCATCTTGGACAACTACCGCGCCAACTAAAGGATTGGGTGAAGTGAGTCCCAAGGCAGTGCGGGCTAGTTCCAGACAACGTAACATCATCCGCGAGTCAAAGTCATTACCTACCGTTTCTTTGACTACAGGTTGATGATCTTGGGGTAAAGATGCAGATGTTGTAGAGAACCCTGGGGAATTATCCATTTAACTTATGATGAATTACGAATTGATTTGATTTGCTGCCACCAACGATTGAGAGGATAGTAAACAACAGGGGCCCACAAACTACTGAGAATTGCTGAAGCTAAAGTAGCACGCTGGTAATATGTCCAAATACTTTCCCAACGGCGATCGCCCATGAAAGATAACTGCACTGCAAAAATAGTATCTGCTACCACAGCCATCCCAAATACAATTAAAGCAATAGAAATAAAGTCTTCTTGAATGAATCGCTGTTTTTGGATTAATGCTGTGAACATTCCTACTATTCCTAAACTCAAGGCATGAGTTGGATCTGGTGATGTCATGGCATCTTGTAACAGTCCTAAAATTATTCCTGATAGCATACCAGAAAATACCGAGCGATTTACACTCCAAGCCACAACCCAAATTAGTAACCAGTTAGGAGCAATGCCTAATAATTCCATGCCAGGAAGACGAGTTGGGGATAAGAGTAAACATAACAGCACAGTTCCCACCATGATCATCCAATCTACACATTGATGCCACCAAGGATGCCAAAGTTTTAATGGCGGAATTAAAAAATAAGATTTGCGGGTTGATGATGGTTTTCGATTTCTTTTACCAATAAATCTAAGTATCTTCATCTTTATGGTCATGGGTGATGGGTAGGAAGAGGCAGGAGGTAAAACTAGGTTTTTAGATAGGTTTCAATTTACAAACAAATATCTTAACTCCTGATTCAATGAATCCTGTAGGGGCGAACGGCCGTTCGCCCCTACTGACTCATGAATTTTTAATTTTTAACTTTTAATTTCTCTAGACTTTCCGACTCTTGTTTCTCTACTGGAGGATAAACGGTTACCCAATCTAAATAGCGAATAGGTGGAAATAGTTCTACTTTGGCAATTGAGGCTGGAAGTTTTTTCAAATCTAAAGATTTAATTCTACCTATGGCTAAACCTGGGGAAAATTTCTGACTATAAGTAGATGTAGATACTAAATCACCTACTTTCACATTAGGAATTTTTTCATAAAACTCTAGTATGCCTTCACCCGAAGCATCTCCTTGTAGAATTCCTTTCGCTGATGTGCGGCTAACAGTCACACCTATTTGACTTTTGAAATCACTCACTAATAATACACTACTAGTATTAGCTGTCACACTTTCGACTAATCCCACTAAGCCACCCTCAGCTTTAATAATAGAGCCGGCTTTAATCCCGGATCCGCTACCACGATTTAAAATTACTTGTTGCCACCAATGGCCTGCACTCCTACCGACTACCCGTGCTATAATCGGTTTTTGTGACTGGACTTCTTTCTCTATATAACCCACTAAACTTTTTAATTTTTCATTTTGGCTTTCTAACTCAGCTATGCGAGTTTCTAACTCTAGCATTTTGGCATCCCGTACATTTTTATCCGGCATTGTCCCTGAATTTAGCATTTGCAAGGGACTAGACATACTTTGATAAAGCTCACGGAGTAACGCGCCCCTAGTTTCTCTGAGTGTCCAAGCACTACCTATCACTAAGGCTAATAATCCTATTTGTAATCCTTTATATTCCCACCAACGTCTTACAGTGAACATATATACCTGTACACATCTATAAATTTATTGGATTATGAAGACTGAAGAACTGATTCTAGTGCCTAGGTTTTCTCAGGACAAATATTAAATTAAAGTAATGGATTCCATAGTCATATTAAGAAAAGATACAGAATCCAATATTTCTAATTTACTAGTTGTTGTTACATATTGCGAGAACGACCGCTAAATACTCTTTCTAACTGTTTGAAGTTCTCTAATACACGCCCTGTTCCTAAAACTACACAACTAAGAGGATCCGCAGCAATATGAGTAACAATTCCTGTTTCGTGACTGATTAAGGTGTCTATACCTTTAAGCAATGCTCCACCACCAGCTAACATGATGCCTCTGTCAATAATATCTGCGGCAAGTTCGGGTGGTGTGCGTTCTAATGTTCGTCTAACTGCTTCTATAATTACCCCTAGAGGCTCTAACATACTTTCTCGAATTTCTGGGCCTTTGATGGTAACTGTTCTGGGTAAACCAGATAGTAAATGTAAGCCCCGCACTTCCATGGAAGTCTCACTATCATCTCCGGTAGGATAGGCAGAACCAATTTTAATTTTAATATCCTCAGCAGTGCGTTCACCAATTACCAGATTATGAATTTTTTTCATGTACTGGATAATGGCTTCGGTGAGTTCATCGCCAGCAATCCGTACTGATTCACTAATTACCGTACCTTGTAGACTTAATACTGCTACTTCTGTTGTGCCACCACCAATATCAATAATCATGTTACCTGTTGGTTCGGCGACGGGCAATCCTGCACCAATAGCTGCTGCTACTGGCTCATCAATTAAAAATACTTCCCTTGCTCCGGCTTGGGTGGCGGCATCCATTACAGCCCGTCTTTCTACCCCTGTGACTCCACTAGGAATGCCGATGACAATGCGGGGTAACATTAAGGATCTACCTTCATTAACTCGCTGAATAAAGCTCTTTAGCATTAATTCGGCGGTATCAAAGTCAGCGATGACACCGTCACGCAGAGGACGCAGGGCAATTACGTTACCGGGTGTACGACCCAGCATTTTTTTAGCTTCTTCTCCTACTGCCAAAGCCACCTTTTCATTTTGATCAATGGCTACAACGGAAGGCTCTTGCAGAACAATTCCTTTACCAGATACATAAACTAGGGTATTAGCTGTACCGAGGTCGATACCCATATCCCATGATGGACGAAAATTTCTGAAAAACCCCACTTTCTTCTATGCCCCCTATATGCTCGACGTGTAAGTATAAAGATAAGATTCAATAATGATCTATCCATGACCCTTGTTGGACTGACCCCAGTAAACTAGGCTATTTTTTGCCTCTAGCTTCTGTCAATATTGATTTTATTTGCAGGAGTCTTACCTCTATCTTCTCAATATCACTCAGTATAACCGTATAATTTTTCTAATTTTCTAGTCTTTTTTGATTTTTTTTTGTAAATGTAAAGTTAATTGTTAGTATACATAACATATTTCTATTATTTTGACAATTAGTTATTATGAGGGGCAGGAGGCAGGACGCGCAACACCCATTTTGCTTGGGTTTTGGTTGTTCAGTTTGTACCTCACGGATGTGCAGTCTGCTGTATTCTAAAATTTAGGTAACACAATACAAACATACTAAAAGGAAATTCATGACTATTAATGTTGTGACTCTGGTTGGTCGTGTGGGCGGCGACCCAGATATGAAGTTTTTTGAGTCGGGTAAGGTACTGTGTCAATTAACACTTGCTGTTAACAGGAAATCACGTAACAATGACAAGCCAGACTGGTTTAATCTGGAACTCTGGGGAAAAACGGCAGAAGTTGCGGGGAACTATGTCCGTAAAGGTAGTTTAATTGGCATAAAAGGTTCTTTGAAGTTTGATACCTGGAGCGATCGCCAATCTGGAGTTGGCCGATCAAAACCAGTGATTTTAGTAGATCAGTTAGATTTATTAGGTTCAAAACGCGATGGTGACGGCGGGATGTCTGATATGTCACCAGATAATTTTTAATTGGTCGGTTATCATTGGTCAGTTGTTCATTGTTTTTCTTTGCTAATGACTAATGACCAATGAAGAATTACTAATAACTGATTTGCAATGTTACTGATGCTTGTACTTCCTGTTCACCAGCGACTATGGGAGTAGAGGCTTGTGTTAGTGCCATTTTAGCAACATCAGCCCGATAAGGCATGGGTGGTGGAGGTGGGGTTGCACCATTAATTTGAACACTGATAATGTCTTTTTGTTCTAAACCTAAGCTGCTAAGAACTGCTTTTGCTTGTTCTTGAGCATCTTGGGTAGCCTTTTTTAAGGCTTGTTTTTGGGCGTTGGCGATCGCCTCATCACTGGCAATAAAACTCACACCATTAATTTGTGTCGCCCCTGCTTTGACGGCATCATCTAATAATATTCCAGTTCCATCTGTAGGAATGCGGAAACTAACTGTATTATTAGCTGTATAACCTGTAATGCGTTGGACGTTATTATTGTAGCTATATATTGGGTTGAGACTAATTCCTGTAGTAGTTAATTTCTGGACATTGCGTTTTTTCAGTAAGGTGATCACCGCCGATGATCTACGGGCGGCCTCTTCTTGTACATCTTGAGGTGTTTTACCTTGCACTTCCACACCCAAACTAACTTGGGATAAGGTTGTGGAAATTGTTTCTACCCCTCTACCACTGACAGTTAAAGTCCGCCATAATTTTTCTTTTTCTTGCGCTGATGCTGGTAAAATAAATATCGCGCACATAAATATACTCAAAGATATAAGTTTCCCAAAGTTTTTACGTGGAAAACGAGAATTAGATACAACAGTGATAGACATTTTTCTGGACACTCCTCTAGAAAGGCATCAACTCCTGGTTAACTGTTAATAATCAACAGCCACCAAAACATTTTCACATTCAGGGTGAATTACTTGATGCAATTTGTATATTTATAGTTTCACACTGCTTCAATTTATGTCAGGGCTGGTTACATTTTTTGTAACGGTAAAAATTATGTGTTGGGTTTCTTGACGTTAACCCAGTCTACTGAAATTATTTTATGATAGTTCTTCCTTGTCAGCTCTATCATAACAGATTTAAAATCGAATGTCAAGCCCTAGATCCTCTTTTTTGCGCGACTTGATTTAGAGAGTAGTATTTGTAGGGTGCGTTACTGCTTTGCCTAACGCACCCTAAACTTGATTAATGGTGCGTTACGCTACCAGTAACACACCCTATTGGACTCGTTGTAAAAAGCCATATAGCAATCCTAAATGAGTTATGAATAACAAGATCCCCGACTTCTCGGAGAAGTCGGGGATCTGACTCTTGCCAATCAAATTAGATTGGTATATTTTTATATATATTCACACATTTCAGGATGATGACAGGATTTGAACCTTTATTAGCCCAAGCTGTTAGCGGTGTAGCAGTTCCCATTTTCCAGTCTCTTTGGGGAAGCGGTGGTAAAGTTCTGGGAATGTTTGGTAAAACCCTGGATGAAAATAAAAAACAACGTATTTTTGATGCTTCTAGACAATATGAACAGAACTATGCAGAAAGACACGGTATTCTCAAAGTCTTGGGAATGCGTGAACCTGTCAAGCTAGAATCTGTGTATACAGCAGTACAGTTTTTAAATGATGATGCTATTCGTAGTTTTGCATCCATCGAAGAATTAGAACAATCATATCGTGAAGCAAAAACACGAAAGTTAAAATCTGAAGATTGTCAAAAACAACCAGGAATTAAAATTGCTAATGAAAAACAATATTTGATGGTTTTGGGTGGACCAGGTGCGGGTAAGTCTACCTTTTTAAGAAAAATGGGAATGGAAGCACTCAAAGGAAAAAAAGGAGAATTTACACATGGTTGTATTCCGGTTTTTATTGAATTAAAAAGGTTTACATCTAGCGAGATGAATATTGAAAAATATATTATTAATGAGTTTAATATTTGTGGTTTTCCAGTTCCAGAAAAATTTACAGCTAAAGCTTTAGAACAAGGTAAATTATTAATTTTATTGGATGGTTTGGATGAAGTTCCCAGTCAAAATTTAACTGAGACAATTAATCAAATTCAAAATTTTGTTGATAAATATGGTCAAAATCGGTTTATAGCTTCCTGTCGCATAGCAGCTTATCGTCATAACTTTCGGAGGTTTAGCGATGTAGCGATGGCTGATTTTGATGATGAACAAATTCAGCAATTTATTAATAATTGGTTTCAGGGAAAAGACGATAAACAAGCACAAACAAGTAATAAATGTTGGGAATTACTACAAAAGCCAGAAAACGAAGCTGCGAAAGAATTAGCACACACACCTTTATTACTAACTTTTCTATGTTTAGTATATGACCGTTCCCAAAATTTTCCTAATAATCGCAGTATGTTATATAAAAAGGCGTTGCGGATATTATTAGAGGAATGGGCTTCAGAAAAGCGAATTTTGCAAGATGAAATTTACCAAGGCTTGCATACAGAATTAGAAGAGTTGTTATTATCGGAAATTGCCTATGCAGGTTTTAAATCTAACAGATTGTTTTTCTCTCAACGGGAGATTGTTGAACAAATAAAAACATTTTTGGCGAGTAATTTGAATGCACCACAGCATTTAGATGGTGAAGCAGTTTTAAATGCCATTGCTATTCAACAAGGAATTTTAGTAGAACGGGCAGAAGATGTATTTTCATTTTCTCATCTCACTCTACAGGAATATTTAACCGCCCAATATATTGATGATTATCGTCTAGTTGAAAAATTAGTTACTGAACATCTGACAGATCAGCGTTGGAAAGAGGTATTTTTATTAGTAGCTGGGGTTATGCGGGGTGGTGCAGATGATTTGTTGCTTTTGATGGAAAAAGAAGCACAAAGGTATATCAATACCCCGAAATTACAAACTTTATTAAATTGGGCGGAAGAAGTCACAGTAGGCTCTCAGGGTGATTATAAACCAGTTGGGAAACGTGCAGTTGCGATCGCCAACGCCAACGCCAACGCCATCGCCAACGCCAACGCCATCGCCAACGCCTACGCCATCGCCATCGCCATCGCCATCGCCAACGCCTACGCCTACGCCTACGCCTACGCCTACGCCAACGCCTACGCTATTACTATGTCAATTAAATACATTGAGGAGGTAGAAAAATCAAAAATATATAATCATAACCTGAATTTAACTGCGTTACTTACTGAATTAACCACAATAGAAGCTAAAATTCCTGATAGTAGTCAACCGGAAGAAGTGCATCGAGATTTTGCTGAAAATTTGATAATAACCTTCCTGAAAAGTTTTAATCTCACTCCAGAAATGGTGAATTTATCGAAAGAAGAAATCAAGGCTTTAGATAATTTTTTATATGCTAATTATCTAATTATCCAATGTAAGGAAGCGGCGGTGCGGGTGTTTCCTAAAACTTGGGAAGCAATAGAGGGGAGGATGTTGTTAGCGACCAATAATAATGTTTAAACATATAATTCTCAATGGTAAGGATTCAGGTGAGGTGATAAGATCCCCGACTCCTTTGATTGATTGTATTCGGAAAGTGATAAATTTATCTTAGAAGTCGGGGATCTGGAAACAAGTGCTATAGCTATATAATTCTCAATGTACAAATTTGCTCTCATCCTAAATGAAAAAAGCAAATTTATCTCAACTTCCATTACCCATATTCAAACATGAACCGCATCACTATAGATAATATAAATAATTTATCTCTCTGGGTAGAACAAGCAAAAACCCAAACGCCAAGGGGGAAAGTTCTAGACCGTATTCCTATCTTAGCTACCGCTAATCCTCATTGGTTTGCTGTGCATATAAGTTTTGAATCAGGGGAAAATTATAGTTTAGGAGATACAGCTTGTCTATTTCCGTTTATGAGTGTGATTAAACCTTTTTCTTTTCTGTATCTACTAGAAAAATTTGGATCACAACAAGTTTTAGAATGGGTAAGCGTGCAACCATCGGACTTAGCTTTTAACTCATTAGCACAATTAATAGCAGATAATAGCCATCCCCGCAATCCGATGATTAATAGTGGTGCGATTACCCTCGCTGATAAACTACCAGGAAACAGTGCTAATGAATGTACACAATTATTTTATGAATGGTTGAATAAATTAGCTCATACTCAATTATATATAGATGCGGATATTCTAAATTCAGTTCGTGCTAATCGTTCTCCAATAAATATAGATATTACAAACTATCTCCATCAAGCCGGAAATGTAAAGAATATTGAATTTGCTCTTGATGTTTATGAACAAATATGCTGTATATGTGGCAGGGTAGAAGATTTAGCGAAGTTAGGAAAAGTATTAGCTTGTCAAAGCGATGTGATTAACAATGAACATCGGCAAATGGTGAATACAGTGATGTTAACTTGCGGTTTATATGAAGCTTCCGCCGAGTATGCTGTGAAAATAGGTTTACCGATGAAATCTGGTATTAGTGGGGGACTAATGGCCATAGTACCAAATCAGGGAGCAGTGGCCAGCTACAGTCCTGCTTTAGATAGTATAGGTAATCCTGTAGCTGGTTTGGCATTGATGGAAACTTTGTCTGTAAGAATTCAGGACTCAGGAGTCAGGAGTCAGAATATGTGTTAGGAATCTTCGCGTTTTGTGATTATTTAGGGGTTGCTGAAAAAGTTGTCTGTGAGGAGAGGGAACAGGGAACAGGGAACAGGGAACAGGGAACTCTGGAACTGTTAACAGGGAACAGGGAACTCTAGGAAGCAAACTAAACAGC
>NZ_PGEM01000056.1 GCF_002934005.1 Cuspidothrix issatschenkoi CHARLIE-1
CGTCAAGGTGCTACACGGGTAATAGTTGCCCATAATCATCCTTCTGGGAGTTTAGAACCCAGTGAAGCAGATATAGAATTGACTCGTCAGTTATTAGCCGGCGCGGAACTCCTAGCTATTCCCATTTTAGACCATTTAATTTTAGGTAATGGCACTCACCAGAGTATAAGAGAAATTACAACTTTATGGGATGAATGCTTTAAAACAAGTAAGTGCAAGGTTTTGGCAAATGGAGTCTCAAAACAGTTGCATTTTTCCTTGTCGGATCGGATATGAGAAATTGAGGATATCCAGATAGTTGAAACTATTCCCTATTCCCTATTCCCTGTTCCCTGTTCCCTATAGGTATGAGGTACACATTTTGCGGGCAAGACTTGTACTGAGCTTGTCGTTCGCCTAGCGTGGCGTTAGCCATAGTATGCCCGCACCACAAAAGTTTGATTATGGTTGTACCTCATTTGAATGAAATATGCTGTATATGCTAGGTAACATTGACCAATGACTCCTTGATGGTCAATCCAAAATCTTAAATTCAGATGAGCATGAACAGTGTAATTACTGCTTTTACTCAAGGCATCATTGCTTTTGTAGCTACTAATATTGACGATATTATTATTTTGCTGCTTTTATTTTCCCAGATAGATAATAATTTTCGCCGTAGACATATTTTTGTCGGTCAATATCTTGGTTTTATTGCCATTATTATCCTCAGCTTACCAGGGTTCTTTGGTGGCTTAGTTATTAAAAGAGAATTAATCGGATTATTAGGATTATTACCAATAGGTATTGGGATTAAACAATTACTAAAACCAGAAGAGCACAATACAGAAATTCAAACTGTTAATACTAATTTATTAGAGTCATCACATCCCAATAAGATATTCTCTTTTTTATTAACGATACTTCATCCAAACACTTATAAAGTTGCGGCGGTGACAGTTGCTAATGGTGGTGATAATATTAGTATTTATATTCCCCTATTTGCTGGTCAAAATTTTGCTAGTCTACTAATTATTTTGGCTGTATTTTTAGGCATAGTAGGGGTTTGGTGTGGTATTGCTGATTTATTAAGTCGTCAAGCTACAATTGGTTATATTTTAAGTCGTCATGGTAAAGCTTGTGTCCCATTGGTGTTAATTGGTTTGGGGCTATTTATTATTTATGAACGTGGTACTTTTGACATCATTAGGTCTTTGTCAAGATATTGAACAACCTGCATTATAAATTGCTTAATTATGCCTGTAAAACTAATTTCCAACTAACCATCATTAAAATGCTATAGATAATAAATTTTAGTGGACGTTGTGGTGTGATTTCGCAAAGTTTAGCACCAATAAGAACTCCTGGAACTGAACCGATCCAAATTGGTAATACTAAACTCCAATTCACAGTTCCTAATGTTAGATGTCCCAAAGATGTGAAAATTAATAAAATTGCGGCTTGAGTAATATCTGTACCTACTAATTTATATGCATCTAGACGGAAAAAGGCGATTAAAACCAAGGCAAACATAGAACCTGAAGAAACGCTTGTCATCCCCACAGAAAAACCCAAAAGTGCGCCAATTAACAAAGTTAAAAAACGTCCTTGATTAGTTTTAACATTTAATTTTGGCAATTCTGGTAAATTAACTTTGGGAAAAAATATCATCAACAACATTTGTATTAATGCTGTCAATGTGACGATTAAAATCATGACACTTAATAACTTTAGTAAAAGGTTATCTATGTTTTGTTCGCCACTATTTCTGATTTGGCGTAAAACTTCTACGCCCAGCAATGACCCAGAAACACTACCCATTGTCAACCATTTAACTATTTCTATATCTAAAGTTTTTTGTTGCCAATGTTTGATTCCCCCCACGACTTTCATTAATGTGGCAGCTACAACATCAGAACTAATAGCAACAGAAGGAGGAACTTGAAAGATAAAAATTAACATCGGCGTAATCAGAGATGCACCACCTATTCCCGTTAAACCGACAATAATACCAATGAAAAAGCTAAAAACTGGTAATAATAAGTAGTCCATATTTGTAGTTGATAGTGGGCTTTAGCTGTGATCTAGAAAAGTTAAGTATGACTCTATACCTGATAATCAGACTGTCATAACTACTCAAAAAAAGGTTTTTTGCTTAGTGAAAATGCTGGCGTTTATTTTTTCAATGGACAGAAACACCTTAAACTTGATTGGTTTACCGTATTTTATACCTAAATTTATAAAATGTCTAGTGTCAATATCTGTAAATTTAATTTATTTTTTCCGATAATCAGGTTTGGGAGAGGTAAAAAGTGTGAATTATTGCCATAAATACAAACAACAGTTACGGGAGATTATATTGCTGATAAAACTAAATAATATCGGTTACCAAGTACCAATTCTATGTGAGACTAAACCAAATAAATTTAGATCATCTTAATTATGTTGGGTTTCCTTGCGTCAACCCAACCTACTGACAACTGAAATATTAAGCACATTGGTAGGGTGCGTCAAACAGCTAAAGCTTTGACATCTATGGGAAGATAGATTCCTTTGCAATTCCATTTATTTTTTGTAGTCTGACCATCACCTAAAAAATATAATGCTATTCCTTGGGAGTAATCATCTTCTTCTAAATTTGCTTCTGGTCTATAGATGGCTAGAGTTTTACCTGTGTGATTAGTGCATTGTCCCTAATCAATTCCTGATTTAAAAGCTAATTTTTGTAATTCTAAATCATTGATTTTTTGTTCTACTTATTCTGGTGTATACCCTTCAAGTGCTGTCTGTGTAGGTTTTGAGAATATTGAAATTAAGTACCTGAGCAGAATTAGAAAGGATTTTGAGTAGATGTTATTTGATTTTGGAGTAATAAATAATTGGCAATTTTAAATTACCATCATCAATTCAGATTAGCAACAATACTTTTTTTGATTATGATACTTATTGATTGCTATAAATACTAGATTTATCAATGAGAAAAGCCTTATATTTCTAAGGATTTTAGTGAAATACTTCTAATAATTCCGTAGTGTATTTTTGTTGGACTAATAAAAAATATTTTAAAAATATTTTTATCTTAAATTAATTCCCACAAACTCCGATGATCTTCTGAGGATTCATTTATAAAAAAGAAATTACAAAAAAATATGATAAATCCCTTGCATAATAAAAAGATATCATGTAACATTTAATTTGTTCAAGTAAGCACAACTAATAAAAGCGACTGACAGTAGTAGATATGGGGGTTATCTATAAATAGCAGTTGCAGATTATTAGAGAGAATTTTGTACAGAACCTATAAATTATTGTTCTGACAAATCTAGAAGGTATAACTAAAAATTAGCTATAGCCAAATATAACAACCGTTTCACGCTTTGTATTTTAATAGGATTAGGTGCTTTCATCTTCCTTGACAGTAATAGTTTCAGTGTGATGCCATTTAATTAAGAAGTAACAGATCATTGGTAAAAGTTTGATCAATTACCAATCACCAAGGACTAATGACTAATAAGTAATAAACCAAGAGGAATTAAAATTGAGTATACTAGCATTTTCTTTATTAGTTTGGCTGGGATCATTTAGTGCAGGTTTAGTAGGAGCATTAACAGGATTAGGCGGTGGAGTGGTCATAGTTCCCTTATTAACTTCCGTTTTTGGTGTTGATATTCGTTATGCCATTGGTGCTTCCCTTGTCTCCGTAATTGCCACATCCCTTGGTTCAGCCTCTACTTATATTAAAAAAGGTTACGCTAATCTGCGTTTAGGAATGTTTCTAGAAGTAGCCACCACTATTGGCGCTCTTCTGGGGGCTTTAATTGCCACTCATGTAACTGTAAAAATACTGTCATTAATTTTAGCAATTGTATTAATTTATTCAGCATACTTATCTCAACGCCCCAGACCAGAACACACAGAAATTGTTGATCCAGATCCCATCGCTGAATATCTCCAGCTTAATGGTACTTATCCTACTACTGAAGGTGTAATACCGTACCAAGTTCATGCTTTACCTGCTGGTTTTAGTATTATGTTAGTAGCTGGAATCCTTTCCGGTTTATTAGGAATTGGTTCAGGGGCATTTAAAGTGTTGGCCATGGATCAAGCTATGGGTCTTCCTTTTAAAGTTTCCACTACTACCAGCAATTTTATGATTGGGGTAACAGCCGCAGCTTCAGCAGGTGTTTATTTAACACAGGGATACATAGATCCGGGTTTATCTATGCCCGTGATGTTGGGAGTGTTACCAGGTGCTTTTTTGGGAGCAAGAATTTTAATCGGTGCTAAAACTCAAATTCTGAGAATTATTTTCAGTTTTGTATTGGTGGTAATGGCATTAAAAATGGTGTATAACAGTCTCATAGGAGGGTTATAATTATGTATAAATTAAATTCTGGTTTTCGCTGGACTTCCACAACCCAAATAGAAAGAAAAGTTAGCAATTTCTCTTTTGAATTAAGGGGGCAAGATTCTGATATTCAAAAGTTAGAAGAACAAGGATTTAATCATCATGTTGATAATGTTAACCAGCAAAAATTTACAAAATCAGCTAGTGAAAAACAATTAGAATATATACTCAGCAATCTCCTAAAATATGGAGTTTTAATTGCGAGTTTTGTAGTATTATTGGGCGGTATATTATACTTAATAAATCATGGTTCTGAACCTGCTAAATACCAAGTATTTATAGGTACACCATCTGAGTTTCACTCCCCAGCAGGTGTAGTCAATTCAGTTTTGGCAGGTAGTCGGAGAGCAATTATTCAACTAGGTTTGTTAATACTAATTGCTATCCCAATTTTGCGTGTGATTATTTCTTTCTTAACTTTTCTTTTACAGAAAAATTTTATCTATGTCATCATTACATCATTAGTGCTTGCTAGTCTAACTTATAGCCTAGTCGGAGCGTATTATTAAATATTTTTCACCATAAATAAAAATATTTTGAAGAGTCAGGAGTCAGGAATAAGGGAGAAGAAATAAATTTCTCCCCTGCTCCCGTCATTTTTAGGTTGACAGACTACTAGATGCTAGACATTTTCTTTCTACTTTATTTAGTTTGTTGTCACCTAAGTTACTTTTTCCCTGTACTATTTCTTTGTAAAGTTGCCTATAATTTACCCCCTGGCTTTGCCGTCCCTCCTTGCTAAGGGGGACTACAGGGGGGCTGATTATGTGTATCTTCGTAGAAAATTGGTATAAGTCCTATTCTTTTTCCTAAAACATAATATACTTGTTAAGCTTATTGAAAAATTAAAAGTTAAGTAACTTTTAAGACAGAAAAAAGTAGCGAAGAATACGAATCGTATTTAATGAGAGCAAACATCGTAGTGGGAGAGGAACAGCAACAAATGTTCAAAAAAATGGTTGTTATTGCATCTTTAACGTTGTTTTTGGTGGGAGGAGTATTAACAGGAAATGCCTGGGCAGCAACTCCGGGGGCGATACCTGCTCCTGATACAGGAGATACAGCCTTTATGCTCATTTCATCAGCCCTGGTTTTATTAATGACACCGGGATTAGCATTCTTTTATGGTGGTTTTGTGCGATCGCACAATATTCTCAACACATTAATGATGAGTTTTGTGTTGATGGGAATTGTGGGAGTAAGCTGGATTTTGTGGGGTTATAGCCTGTCTTTTGCCCCTGGTTTACCCTTCATCGGGGGCTTACAATGGTTAGGGTTAAACGGTGTCGGCTTAGAAACAACAGGCTATCTGCAAGGTTCAGCCCCGGCAGAAGTTGTTTCCTATGCTAAGACAATTCCCCACCAAGCATACATGATCTATCAAGCCATGTTTGCAATTATCTGTCCAGCCTTAATTTCGGGAGCGATCGCTGAACGGATGAGTTTCCGTGCATATTGCCTATTTGTGTTGCTTTGGTCTACCTTTATCTACACACCCCTGGCGCACATGGTTTGGGCAAAGGGAGGATTTTTAGGGTTATATGGCGGCATAGGCGCTCTAGACTTTGCTGGTGGAACAGTAATTCATATTAGTTCGGGTATTTCGGCACTGGTAGCAGCAATTGTCCTTGGTCCAAGAAAAAACTATCCAGATCGTCTTAGCCCTCCCCACAATGTCCCCTTTATTTTGTTGGGTGCGGGTTTACTTTGGTTTGGTTGGTTTGGCTTTAATGCTGGTAGCGCCTTATCCGCCGGCACAGTCGCCACAGTAGCCTTTGTTTCTACCAATACATCAGCCGCCGCAGCTGCTTTAATGTGGTTGATTTTAGAAGCTACATTAAGAGGAAAACCCACTGCCGTGGGAGCAGCTACCGGTGCAGTTGCCGGTTTAGTTGGTATTACCCCCGCCGCAGGATTTGTTACACCCGTAGCTGCAATTTTGATTGGTTTCATTACCTCCGTTGTCTGCTTCTATGCGGTCAGTTTTAAGCACAAGGTACAAGTTGATGATGCCTTAGATACCTATCCTGTACATGGCGTTGGTGGTACTATTGGCGCGATTTTAACAGCTATTTTTGCCACAACTGAAGTTAATGCTGATGGTAAAGATGGTGTTTTGCGTGGTAACTTCGGTGAATTATTTGTGGAATTAGCAGCGATCGCTCTAGCCTATATCATTGCTGGAGTTGGAACTTGGATCATCCTGAAAATTATTGCCGCCACAGTTGGTTTACGAGTTCCAGAACAAACAGAAGATCAAGGCTTGGATATCAACGAACATGGGGAAGAAGGTTATAACACAGAGTATGCAGATCGTATTTCTAGTAGGTAGAACTTTCTGAAAAAGTCTGTTTCTGGGGTGCGAAATGTGGGATAAAAAGGTGCGTTAAGAAACGCACCCTACAAAAGATTAACTATCTGTTTTCATCTTCCAATCTGGTTTCACAACTTGACGACTTCTTGCAATTACCAAAGAATCATCAGGGACATTTTCTGTCACCGTTGAACCTGCGGCTATGTAGACATCATTACCGATAGTAATAGGTGCAACTAAAACACTATTAGAACCGGTTTTGGTGCGATCGCCTATAATTGTTCTATGCTTCTTCACACCGTCATAATTAGCGGTAATTGTCCCCGCGCCCACATTCACCTGAGTTCCAGTTGTGGTATCACCTAAATATGATAAGTGTGCTACGTTAGTGCGATCGCCTAATTGGGTATTTTTCAATTCCACAAAATTACCAATTCTGCAACCAATACCCACCTTAGCATGACCACGTAAGTGGGCATAAGGTCCAATTCGAGTTTGAGATTGAATAATACTATCTGTAACTACAGAATATTGAACAGTGACATTTTCACCCAATTCACTATTTTCAATTAAACTCCCCGGTCCAATGCGACTACCAGCTTGAATGATCGTTTTTCCTCGCAAATGTGTTTGCGGTTCAATAATTACATCTGGTTGTAATTCAACAGTTTCATCAATCGTAATACTAGCAGGATTAATTAGCGTCACACCAGCTAATAACCATTTTTCTTTAATGCGTCGTTGCAAAATATCATTAGCATTTGCTAATTGCAATCTATCATTAATTCCCAGAATTTCTTGATCGTCTTCCACATCTACAGTCATGACTTTACCGACCTGAGTTACAGCGTCAGTTAAGTAATATTCTTTTTGGGCATTATTAGCTTGTAAATGTGGTAGGATGTTAACCAAATCTGGCCAACGGAAACAGTAAATACCAGCATTTACTCGGTTATTTTCTCTTTGATTAGGAGTACAATCTTTATCCTCAACTATTTTTTGAACAATACAGTTACTATCACGAAAAACCCGTCCGTAACCTTGGGGATTTGTTAATAGTGCGGAAAGAATAGTACAAGAATTTTGATTTTTTTGGTGAATTTGTAAGAGGTTTTTTAAAGTTTCCGTCCGCAACAAAGGCACATCACCATTTAAAATTAATAAATCTCCTGTGTAGCCTTCTAAATGGGGAATTAATTGTTGAATAGCGTGTCCTGTGCCTAATTGTACAGTCTGTTCGATAAATTCCAAGCCATGAATTGAATCCAAAGCGGTTTTTACTTCCTGGGACTGATAGCCAACAATAACTAACTTACGTGAAGGTGAAAGAGGTTCAGCACTTTCAATAACTCTTTCTACTAAAGATTTACCGCCCAAAGAATGTAAAACTTTGGGTAGATTAGATTTCATTCTTGTGCCTTTTCCAGCAGCGAGAATTGCGACAACAACCATAATTATACTTTTCTGATTTGCTCCCTTTCATGTCAAATCATATCAGTTATGGCAGATGTCAGAACTCCCTGAGTCAGAATTTAGGATTAATACAGTTTTATCTCAGTATTTTAATTTAGTGAACATAGGAGTGAAAATTATCGTAGGGACAATTCATGAATTGTCTCTACAAGGGTTTGGTGGTTATGCACATTTACAGCATATGTCATTCAAATGAAGTACAACCATAATCAAACTTTTGTGACGCGGGCATCTTGCCCGCAAAATGTGTAACCCATACGCACTTGAATGAGATACAGAATTTACCTAAAAAACTATACACTCTCATGACTTTCAGCTCTGTTCCCTATTCCCTGCGATGCACTGAGCTTGTCGAAGTGTTCCCTGTTCCCTGCCATATTTTCATTTTCGGTAATACTTTCTCCCTTAATCAGGTGCAAGATGTTAGTCACTCTTTATGATGGATGTAGGGGTTTAGCACTGTTAAACCCCTACTGATTTGTAATAATCTCTTTTTGTGTGATTGAAAAAGAGGTAATTAAAAGAATTTCTTCTCCTATTCCCTATTTAAAAGCAACTTTCACGTTAGCAACAGTTACTTCCTTTGTAGCTGCTTCCATATTCACAGTTGCCGAGACACTAGAACCCTTAGACCACAACCACACAGCAGGAGCAACACCTAATGCTAAACCTAGCAATACAGGAATAGAAAACCCAGCCGCTAAACTCATAATGGTGGCAAAACCAAAGTTACCCAAATAAACCAATAAAGGCAAATTTACTTGATAATGGTCTAATTTAATGGGGTTTTTGCTCCATAACAAAGCCGCTACAGTCATGAATAAAGAACCTGTACCCATCCAACCGGCAAAGTTCTGGTAAGGCATCCCAAAGAAAGCCCCTGGTTGTTGCCAATACCAGAAAGGCAAGGCAGTTTGACTCATGGCTGGGTCAAGGACGAAATCCCAGGATGTGAGTAGTAAAGCACCTAAGAAAATTGCAGCAACATGACGGAAGAAACTAGGCTTTTTGTCTACTTCTAAACCTGCACGAGCTAATATATAGGAAACACATCCTACATAAAACCATGAAAGAGGAATTGTAAAAGGTACTAACCCAGAAATTTTATAACCTAAACCACTTAAATAGCTGTAGTGACCAAAGGGAAAACCTGTACTAGTTCCCAATAATTCACTAATTAAGGAAATTGATAGGGATGGTATTAAAAATCCTAAAGCCCGTCCTAAGCCTAAAGTGCGGTATGCAAATAGGAACACTCCCAGCGCTCCTAAAATCATGTATGTTACACCACCGCCCGCCATGCTCAACTCCATAGCCTTCTGGCCAAACTCTGATAAACCGCTAATTAGTTCAGCATTGGGAATAATAACTAATATCCCGACCAGTCCAAATACCATAGAAACGAGATGGCCAATTATGCTTATGCGTTCAACGAGAACAAGTTGTTTCATGATTAATCCTTAATGATATGCCAGATGGCTACTCAACTGCTAACAGTTTACAAATATTTATGAACATATTTAACTAAATGTTGATTTTATTCTCTCAAAATTGTCAACTAGAGAGGGAATTTAACATTTAAAAACCTTATAGGTTCTGTCGATCTGTAAAATAGGCTGTCACGCATTGAAATTTTTACTTGAGACAAGGGAACAGGGAACGGAGAACAGATAAGAGTTTGGGGGAGAAATTTCTTTATTCTTACTTAACTCTTCACTCCTGATAGGGTAGCGTGGTGTAAGCCTACTTCTGATAGCGTTCACGTAGTGTGCCGAAAGCATAGCGTGGCGTTAGCCATACTCCTGAATTCCTAAACTTCTGACTCTTGATATATGTCAACCTTGAAAAAGATTCCCTGGTTTACGCTTGTGCTTGTATTTATGAGTTATATTACCTTGGGTTGGGTAATATTTGAAGATAAATCCGATTGGTCTATATGGTTAATAACTGTTGCAAGTGTTTTATTATTTCTTATGTGTTTAACTAATCCTAGATTTAAACTCAGAGAATATTCTGGTATCTTTTTTAAAAACAATTCCAGGACTTTTGGTGTTACTGTCTTGGCAGCTTTCCTATTTTTTCTCATGATTGCCTGGTTTCGGGTATTTCTTGATACTTTACTCATTTTATGTGCGACTATCTTAGCTAAAATAGATTTTCAAGCTGTTGATTTAAAACCAGAACTTACTTTCGCTTGTATATCTTTTTGTTCGCTTTTAGGTTTAGGACTGGGCGCACTCATCAACTATTACATTTAAAATTAGTATGTAGGGTGTGTGATGGGGTAGGATAACACACCCTACAATTCAATTTCTTGACACAGGTTTAAATGTTAGCAAGAATTTACTTAATCAATAACTAGCTCGCTACATCTTCTACTGTTACTGCATAAACGCTAACTTTCTTTTGGCTTTTACCCTTTCTTTCAAAAGTAACTACACCATCAATTAGAGCAAATAAGGTATCATCACTACCAATACCAACGTTGTTACCAGGATGAACCTTAGTACCGCGTTGACGAATAAGGATATTACCTGCACGTACAGTTTGTCCACCATAGCGTTTTACGCCTAATCGTTGAGCATTCGAGTCACGACCGTTACGTGTACTACCTGTTCCCTTCTTATGAGCCATGATTTCCTCTTGTTTCTATTTATTGTATTTATGCCGGGTTTCTAGTTATCTAGTTTAAGCTGGTAAGAGGTGATTGGGCATGAGGTAATTAGTTTCGGTGTTGTTAATTTGTAGTAAAGAATTTCTAATAACTTCTCTACGCTTAAAATTCATGCTTGGCTAGGACTTAAGCACGAAGTAATCAAAAAACCTGATTCTTCGGCAGGGGTAATTCATGAATTACCCCTACTTTTGTGATCTTTTGCCTAGGTCTTGTTGGTTTTAGCAACGCCGTAGTTTTTCTTGCCTCTTGCCTCTTGCCTCTTGCCTCTTTGCTTCTTGCCTATTTATTCTTCAGCAACTTCTATGGGGAAGTCAGCTTCAATAACTGGGTTTTCTGCGCCAGTTGGGGCATCTTCATAAGCTAATACTTCACCGTTAAGATTGATAGAATTAATCAAAAATCTGGTGATTTCCTGGCGATGTCCGCGTTTTTTGCGGGTTTTCTTTTTCGGTTTCATCTTATAAACCAGGACTTTGCGACCTCTGAAGTGCCGCATAATTGTCCCTTCGACTGTTGCGCCTGTGACTAATGGCTGTCCAATAGACAGTTGGCCGTCGTGGTTAACAAGTAATACTGAGTTGATGGTAACTTTTTCATCTGCTTCGGCGTGGAGCAGTTCAATGTCGTAAAAACGACCTGCTTCTACTTTCAGTTGTTTACCGCCGGTTTCAATAATTGCGTAGGTCATTAAATTAAATTGTCCTTGATGTGCCGTACAGGTAGCTGGCTCTAGTCTCCCGTAGTAAAGAGGCTATTTGCTAAATTTTGCCAGCTTTTGCAGTATGTCTACCTGATCCGAGCAGGAATTAGACTAGACAGACAATCCAATATAATGCCTGATTGGGTACTAATTTGTCAAGTTTCAAGGGGCAGGGGAGCAGAGGGAAAAAGGCAACAGTCACGAGTCAACCGTCAACTGTCAACCATTTCTGATTTAAAATTGCTGTAAAAAGCGCAAATCGCTGTTATACAGGCGGCGAATATCATCAATTTGGTGTAATACCATGGCAAAACGTTCGACACCAAAACCGGCAGCAAAACCGCTATAAACTTCGGGGTCATAACCTACGGCTTTTAATACATTGGGGTCAACCATGCCGCAACCCATGACTTCTAACCAGCGTCCTTTCCACTGGAGGTCTACTTCGGCGGAAGGTTCGGTAAAGGGGAAGTAACTGGCACGAAAGCGAATGGGTAGGTCGCCAAACATTGATTGTAAAAATATTTTTACAGTGCCTTTGAGGTCTGTAAATGTGAGTCCTTCATCTACTGCTAAGAGTTCAATTTGATGGAAGACTGCGGAGTGGGTGGCATCTACGTCATCTCTGCGATATACGCGACCGGGGGCAACAACTCGAATGGGTGGTTCTTCCTTTTCCATGTAGCGAATTTGTACTGAGGAAGTGTGAGTTCGGAGTAGGTTACCATCTGGGAGGTAGAAGGTGTCTTGCATATCGCGGGCGGGGTGATCTTGAGGGGTGTTGAGAGCCTCAAAATTGTAGTAGTCGGTTTCCATTTCTGATCCCTGAGCAACGGTGTAACCCATGCCAACAAAGATATCCAGGGTTTTATCAATGATGCCGTTGAGGGGGTGAATGTGACCTTGGGGACGATAAGTACCGGGCATGGTGACATCTAGGGTTTCAGCTTCTAGCTGTGCCTGAATTTGAGCGTTTTCTAAGGATCTACGCTGCTGATCTAGGCTGTTTTGGATGGCTTCTTTGACGGTGTTAGCGATCGCCCCAATTTTCGGACGTTCTTCTGCACTCATTTGTCCCATGCTTCGCAATAGCGCCCCTAGTTGGCCTTTTTTGCCCAGATAGTTAACTCTGAGTTCTTCTAGGCGTTCGAGACTATCGGCAGCAGCGATCGCTTTTTCCCCTTCTTGGCGTAATGCTAAAAGTTGATCCTCTAAATTGTTCGTCATTGGTAATTAGTTATTTTAGTCATTAGTCATTAGTCTATATTCTCAAGCCCTAGACTGGATAGTAAATTGGTAGTTGGTGACGGTTGACTGTTAGGAAGGTTTTCCCATTCCCCAAGACCATTATCCAAGGATTTGGTGGTTATGCACATTTAATTACCACCAGATGTCTAATAATTAAAATGACTAATGACCACAGACTAAATCAAATATGAAATTACTAATTAGTAACGACGATGGTATTTCAGCTTTGGGTATTCGTGCCTTAGCTAATACCTTAGCTGTAGCGGGTCACGAAGTGACAGTAGTTTGTCCAGATCGAGAGCGTTCGGCAACTGGACACGGTTTAACTTTACAGCGACCCATTCGGGCGGAAAGAGTGGAATCGGTATTTCATCCCCATGTTAAAGCTTGGGCTTGTGATGGTACGCCTTCCGATTGTGTAAAATTGGCTTTATGGGCTTTATTGGATTCTCCACCGGAATTAGTTCTATCTGGAATTAACCAAGGTGCAAATATGGGAACAGAGATTCTCTATTCCGGTACTGTGTCAGCAGCTATGGAAGGTCTGATAGAAGGTATTCCTGGTATTGCTTTTAGCCTAGCTAGTCATACTCACAAAGACTTTGAACCAGCAGCGAAATTTGCGGAAATCTTGGTTGCTAAAATTGCTACCGAACCTTTGGCAAGTTTAATGTTACTGAATGTGAATATTCCGCCAGTATCCTGGGAAGAAATGGCTGGTGTTGTCTTTACCAGACAAGGGATTAGACGCTACGTGGATGTTTTTGATCAACGTACTGACCCTAGAGGGAAAACTTATTACTGGTTAACTGGTGAGGTCATAGAAGATGTTGAACCACCTATAGAATTGAATTTACCGACGGATATACCCCTGGATGTTCATGTCGTCCCACAGAACTATATTAGTATTACTCCTTTACAGTACAATCTCACTTACGGTTATGGATTGAATCAACTATTCCGGTGGCAATTGCAATTTCCGTAGATTCAGGTAAGTTAATCTTAGGCGAAGAGAATAGTTTTCAGTAACTTTACTGAATCTTTACTGACTTGGTTTTATCTTTTTCTTCTGCCTAGAGTTATGAAAGAGGGTTAAGTAGTTGGACAAAATTAAATTCACTGTTAGAATCTGAAATCAATAAGTAAGCTGATTTAATTGTTATAATCAGGTGTGTGAACTAAAATTTTCGTCTTGTCAAGTCTTGAAGTAAATTAAATTGTCCCCATCTGGGTGAGAAAAGAATTTAGAAAGGGCAAATATGGAAGGGGATTCTGGGATATCCTTAGATAGAAAGGATATTGGCGAAATTGTTGTAGACACTGAAAAAGTTTCAATATCTCAACAATATCTGGACTGATTCAAGGTATCTCTTACAAATACTGTAAATCAATTCACAAAAAGGACGGTTACGAATTACGAATATGGAAAATCAAAGATTTGTTAATTCCTCAACTGTCCCTTTCGTTGTTTGTGCTGGTGCACAAAATTACTCAAGGGACGTTTCGCAGTTAACCCTCCATTCCTCCCATCACCAAACTGAGTACAGTTTTGGTGGGGGTCTCCTGGAGGTTTAGATGAAGCTGGCAGCAAGAGTAAGTCAGGTAACACCCTCCATCACCTTAGCCATCGCAGCTAAAGCTAAGGCTATGAAGGCCGAGGGGATAGATGTTTGTAGTTTTAGCGCGGGTGAACCGGATTTTGACACCCCAGCCCATATCAAAGCCGCAGCCGCAAAGGCTTTGGATGAAGGTAAAACCAAGTATGGTCCGGCCGCTGGTGAACCCAAATTACGGGAAGCGATCGCTCACAAGCTAAAAAATGATAATGGTTTAGATTATAAGGCAGAGAATGTCCTTGTCACCAATGGCGGTAAGCACTCTCTCTATAATTTGATTGTGGCATTGATAGACCCCGGTGATGAGGTGATTATTCCCTCACCCTACTGGTTAAGTTATCCCGAAATGGTGATATTAGTTGGTGGTAAGCCGGTGATTGTGGAAACAGATGCTTCCAATGGCTACAAAATCACCCCAGAACAGCTAAAAAAAGCTATTACCCCAAAAACTAAGTTATTTGTCCTTAACTCCCCTTCTAACCCTACAGGGATGGTATACACGCCAGAGGAAATCAAAGCTTTGGCCAAGGTAATAGTTGATGCAGATATCTATGTTGTCTCTGACGAGATTTACGAAAAGATTCTCTATGATGGTGCTGAACATATCAGCATAGGTTCTTTAGGTGAAGAAATTTTTTCTCGCACCTTAATTAGTAATGGTTTTGCGAAAGGTTACTCCATGACTGGTTGGCGCTTGGGTTACTTAGCTGGACCCCTGGACATTATCAAAGCGGCCAGCACTATACAGGGACATAGTACATCAAATGTGTGTACTTTTGCTCAATATGGAGCGATCGCCGCTTTGGAAAGTTCTCAAGAGTGTGTAGAGGAAATGCGTCAAGCTTTTGCTAAACGTCGTCAGGTAATGTTTGAAAGACTCAACGCCATTCCGGGTTTAAGTTGTCCTAAACCAAACGGTGCTTTTTACCTCTTCCCTGATGTTACCAAAACGGGTTTGAAATCCCTGGAATTTTGCAACGCTTTATTAGCAGAACATGAAGTTGCAGTCATTCCCGGTGTAGCTTTCGGTGCTGATAAAAATATTCGTCTTTCCTATGCTACCGATATGGAAACCATTGAAAAGGGAATGGATAGATTAGAAAAATTTGTCCGTTCTCGAATTTAATAGTTGACTGTTGACTGGTTCCTTTGTTAAAACAAACCCATCTCCTGTAAACCCTGATGAAGTCGTTGTGCTTCTTCAGGGTTATTTAGTTCATGGAGAGAAATGGCATATTTAAAAGCTTCTAAACTACTTTCCACATCACCAACTTTCAAGAGTACAACCCCTAAATTTTGATAAGCTTCTGCATAATCAGGATCCAAATTAATGGCGTTATTATAGGCATCAATAGCTTCAGTAAATAACCCCATAGCCTTACATACCATACCTAAATTATAATGCCCAAAAACAAAATTAGAATCTATTTTTATTGCTGTTTCATAGGCAATTTTTGCGTCTGGTAAATCGCCTACAATTTTCAATAAATTCCCTAAATTATTATATCCGCCTAATTTTAACAAAGGATAAATAGGTAATTTAACCGCAGCCTGATAATGGGCAATTGCTAGAGGTAAATCTTGTAAGTGAGTATGGGCAATTCCTAAATGATAATGCAATTCATATAAAATATCATAATTTATATCTTCATCAAAAGCAACTTCTACTTTCTGTGGTTGGGAAATTTTTAATTTCTCCAACGGGTTTTTCTCTTCATTAACTTGATGATGAATTAATTTATTTAAGCCCCGATTTAATAACTCCATCCCTAGATCAATTTTACCCATTTGTATATACAAAGCCCCCAATTTACTGCAAACATAGGCATCATCGGGATGATTTGCTAAAAACCCTGCCATTGCGGTTGCAGCTTTAGTATATTTATTCTGTTCATTAATTATAGCTTTTTGATAACCAGAATGGAGAATTGCGACTCCCGGTAAATAACCAACTTGCCAATGTGGTTCTTGATGTAAAATTGCCGTCACACTATCATCAATTAAAGCATGATAAGGGCGATCAAAATATATATTTGGGTGATTACGAAATAGTCGAGAAACGAGAGAATAAGGTGATTGTGTTGAACCCACTTCTTGACGCACCAGATTAATAACCAGATATTCTTCCTTATGAATAACCACTTCCAGAAAAGGAATAATTTCTGGAGTTAAAGTTTCATCAGCATCTAAAACTAAAATCCAATCACCCGTCACATATTTTAAAGCCTCATTTCTAGCATCACTAAAACTATTATTCCATGTCCAATAATAAACCTTAGCCCCAAATTGTGCAGCTATCTGAGGCGTTTTATCAGTTGAACCCGTATCTAGAACTACAACTTCATCAACGAAATTATTAACACTTGCCAAACACTTTGGCAAAGTAGTTTCCTCATTTTTAACAATCATGCACAGACTAACTTTCATCTGGTAACACTATGGTATTTACAACTGTGGTCAATAATACAACACAAGTCAAGAAGCAATACAATTGAGTTAGAAAAATTCCTCCCTCCGTGTCCCGTGCGTCCTCTGTGGTTCCTATCTCTTACAAAATATATTTAAACAGGATGGAAATAATCATAAATATCTTGCGCTAACCGTGAACCAATTCCGGGAACTTCAGCTAATTGTGTAGTTGTAGCTTCACGAATATAATCAAGTGAACGAAAATGCGCTAATAGCAACTTTTGCCGATGTTGTCCCAAACCGGGAATTTCGTCTAAACGCGATCGCTTTAGTTTATCACTTCTTTGTTGACGATGAAAACTCACAGCAAATCTATGTGCTTCATCTCGCAAACGTCGCAATAACTGTACTCCTGGTTGTTCCGCATCGGTTTCTAAAGGTTTTGATGAATTTGGTAAAAAGATTTCTTCTCGCTTTTTTGCTAAACTGATAACCCGTAAATCTGCGAATAAATTCATTTCTTGTAAAATACCCACAACCGCAGATAATTGACCTTTACCACCATCAATCATAATTAAATCAGGCCAGTCAGCATTACCCAATCTTTCTAATTTAGGGTCTTCAATATATTTACGAAATCTTCTATGAATAACTTCCGCTAAACTGGCAAAATCATCGGAATGTCCAATAGTAATATCAGGATTTTTAATTTTGTAATGTCGGTAATATTGTTTCGCTGGTAACCCATCAATAAAAACCACTTGCGAACCTACCGCATGAGTACCTTGAATATGAGAAATATCATAACCTTCAATGCGATGAGGTAAATCTGGTAAATCGAGAATAGTAGCTAAATCTTGAGTTGCTTGTAAATTGCTATCACCCAATTTTTGCATTCTTTGTAATTCATATTGGGCATTTTTTTCTACCATTTCTATTAATTCGGCTTTACTTTGTCGCAAAGGGGCAATAATATTGACTTTTTTCCCTTTCCTTGCCGTTAAAATATCTGCCAAAATCTCACTATCTGGTAAATCATGTTGTACTAAAATCTCGCTGGGAATTTCGACATTTTCCGCAGTTTGGTAATGTTCCTCTAAAACTCGTTGTAAAATTGCTCCTGGTTCGGGGTGAGAGTTAGCGACAAAAGCTAAACGTCCAACTAATTTACCTGCACGAACTTGGAATAATTGAATATAAGCGTGTTGATCATCGGCGGCTAAAGCAATCACATCTCGTGATACGGTATCATCAGGTAAGGATACTTTTTGTTGTGCAGTTAAGGATTTTAAACCAGTAATTTGATCCCGAATTTTAGCCGCAGTTTCAAAATTTAATTCTTCTGCTGCAACTTCCATTTGTTGTGTTAAAATATCAATTAATTCCTGAGTGCGTCCTTGAAATACCATTGCTATTTTTTGGATAATTTTATGGTATTCTTCTACAGAGATTAACTGTTGACAAACACCAGGACAACGACCAATATCATAATTTAAACAAGGACGATCTTTAAATAAAGGTTGTGGTCTTTGTCTAACGGGAAAAATTCGGTTACAAATGTGTAATATTTCCCTCAATAAACTAGAATCAGTATAGGGACCATAGTATTTATCTTTTGCTTTCCCTAGTTGACGTTTACGAGTAATGAAAATGCGTGGATATGGGTCTGACCAAGTAATACAAACATAGGGATATTTTTTATCATCTTTGAGTAAAACGTTAAAATATGGCTGATGTTGTTTAATTAAATTAGCTTCTAGTGCTAATGCTTCTGCTTCTGTATCAGTGACGATAAATTCAATTTCTGTCACTAATTTAACCATCGTGTTGATACGTTCCGTCTTGTTGGTGGAGTCGCGGAAATAGGAACGGACACGAGAACGCAATTTACGAGATTTACCTATATATATTAGGCGATCGCTCCCATCTCGCAGCAAATAAACCCCTGGTTCTGGGGGAATTTCTCTCAAACGGTTTTCTAAGGATTCTGGGTTTTTATATAGTGGTAATGTTTTTTCAGATATAGTCACAGCCAAAAATCAGTAATTGTATCAATATACATTCTTGATTTTAACAAGCTCTCCTAATCTGAGCAATTTTGTCGTTAGACATCTGGTATGAAAGAATTTAGAGACGTTCTATGGAACGTATCTACAGCTAAATTCATTCGTAGCAGGGGACAGGTGACAGTTCATAACCAATAAACCCTTGTAGGGAGAATTCATGAATTGTCCCTAGGATAATTTTCACTTTCATGTGTAATACTTATTACTCTATAATAGAATAGGCAAAAATTTTTGCATAGACAAAACGCCAATTAACAACTTAGGAAGTATGGTGGAAATAGAGGTTTTGTTGCTCAAGTAGGTTAGAAAATATGGACGTTGAGGAACTAAAACGGCGTTATGTTGCAGGAGAAAGATATTTTATTTCTGCTAGCTTAGTCAAGGCTAAACTGATTGATGCTTATTTGCCAGGAATTAATTTATGGGGTGCTGACTTAAGCGAAGCGAATTTAGCTAAAGCTAAACTTTGGGGTGCTGATTTAAGTAGAACGAATTTAGCTAAAGCAAATTTGACTAGAGCAAATTTATCTGGTGTGAATCTGAGTGAAGCAAATTTGCGCGGTGCGAAGTTGTATTATACTAAGTTGTATGGTGCAAATTTGCATGGTGCATATTATGACGAAAGCACTAAATTTCCCAGAAATTTTGATCCGGTTAGTCACAATATGCAAAAGTTGTAACTACTTAAACTTCTTCTAGTGCTGATATGGGGAATTTTTCCCCAGCTAAATAAGAGGAAAAGTGCTTTTCAAAATACAGCCAAGATGTCATATCTTCTCCCTCAACATAAGTTTTTGGTGCTGCTTTATATAAAGGAACGCGGTTATTAATTTCCTCTTCTAAAAGTGGGTGTAATTCTTCTACACTGCCAACTTTATAACCTGTAGCACTATAAATTAAATAACCAGGATGTTGACCCATTTTCATCCAAGGCAACCATTGACCAATTCTATCCCAAGATAGGCTTAACTGAGTAACTGAATTTAGTTCTGAATTTTCTAATTCTGCTCTAAGAACAGAGATTTTAAATAATTCTGCTGCTTGATATATTTCCCCAGGACAATAATCAGTAAATTCGGGCTTTTTGGACAAAGGATTGGGATAATTAGGAAAGATATCAAAGACGAAATTAGTTTTTTCTCCTTCTATTTGCACGGGTATTTTATTTTTAAATTGCCCTTGAACGGGACTATTGGCAACGTGCATTACTGTAACTATTTCCTGTGTCCAAGGGTTTTCCCATTTATGCAAAATTTCTTTTGTTTCTGGGTGGAGATAATAGGTTAATTCCCTAGAGGTAAAATCCCAACTGTCTTCACCTGTAGGAATACAACGACTCACACTCATACCCACAATTTTAAATAATAATTGTCGTTTTTCTCCAGGAATAAAACTATAAATATTCCCTGTCCAAGTGAGAAAATTCGATTCGTTAGCATCTAGAGAAGCACGGGTTTTAATCCATTGTTTAATATCTACTAATTGGTTTTGGGCTATCATGTTATGTTTCCTCTAATCTTAAAAGTTGTTAAATTGGCTAATTTTTACTCATTTTCTAATATATTCCAAAAATAACCATCTGGTGCAACAAAGGAAAAACTCTTTTCGGTAAATTCATTATTCACAATTTCTGTAACTTGCTGCGCTGGACTTTCTCGTACTTGCTGCCAATAAGTTTCTATTCCTTGGACTCGGTAAGTATAAAGACACATTCCTAAACTGCCAGGTTTGGCATCTGTAAAACGCGATTCTAACGTAATATTTTCTGGAAATCTAATAATATAAAGTCTACCACTTCGCGCTGCCATAAAGTCAGTTTGAGAAGACCGAGGATCATCAAAAGCTGTAACGATAAATTTTTCTCCTGGGTTAAGTGCAAAAATTTCTCTTCCTGCTAAAGATGATTCATAAGTAGTTTCTATATTATCACGTACACACAATAAACCTAAAACTTGTTCATAGAACTTGAGAATTTCTTTAGTGTCATCTTGTACAACTAAACCTACATGGGTAAACTGACTGGTTTTTAAAGACGCGTGATGATTAATATGTCCATAATTAGGAACATCATAACCAAAACGTTGAAATAAAACTTGCCGAGTTAATGGTTGGAGTAATAGCATTTCTCGCACTCCCACCAAAGGTTCTACAAAAGGACGACTTTTTTTGTCTTTATTATAAATTACCTCCCAATGCGGTTGTGTGTAAAGAATATTTTCACCAATTGCTTTTGCAGCTTCGGCATGATTTAAAATATCTAACATATTAGCAGTTAATGTAGTAGCCCAACGATTACCTTTAACTTTCATGGAAGTAATACCTAAACCCGTAGATGTGGGATTTTCCCAAATCATCAACCGAATTAATCCATGATCTACATTTTGATGATAAAGTCGAATTGACTGTAAAGATGAATTGACTTGATATAATTGATAAGCTGTGGCTGCGGTTAATTCTCCTATTTCCCCAATATGATAACCAAATTGTTGCCAATATTGAATTGCGGAAATAGCATCGGTGACACCAATGCAGACTTCATATATACCGCCAATTGTTGTATTATTGTTGGGATTCATAATTTATTTAGGTGAAAACTTTTATGGTTAAACGGAATAACGCAGTTAATTCTAGTCCTACAAATGGAGGAAGTTATGAAGCTAAGATAGCAGAAATTGAAACTATTATATCTCGTATTGAGGGTGGTGAATTAGAATTAGCAGATGTATTTGCAGAATTTGCGACTGCGGTTGAGTATTTAAAGGAATGTGATAGTTTTTTGCAGCAGCGACAGGAACAGGTAGATTTGTTAATTGAAACGTTGCAAGATGATAACTAGGAAAATGAAGGTCAGGTAGAATAAACAAACCCAAGAATTCAGGTAAGGTAAAAAGATCCCCGACTTCTGTGATCAATTTATCATTTATGGACACAATTAATAAAAGAAGTTGGGGATCTGGGTATGAACGATTATTGAACGCGGATAAACGCCAATGATTGTAGGTAAAGAGCGATGAATTAATGGATTTTATAATTCTGTGCAGTCTCACCTATAGCAGTAGTCAGGAGTCAGAAGTC
>NZ_PGEM01000057.1 GCF_002934005.1 Cuspidothrix issatschenkoi CHARLIE-1
TATGAAGTTATTGATTGATTATCATAGGACTTACGCAAGATGTAACTGCAACCCTGATTATTTCGTAGGGGTAATTCATGTAGCTTGCTTCCCGAAGGGTATTACCCCTACTTTCGTTCTATTTTGCGTAAGTCCTGTATCATTGCAAATAATTAGGGTTTGCTGAAAAAGTCTTTTCGTGAGGGCTAGGAGTCAGGAGTCACCGAGTCACCGAGGAAGAATTAGGAGGAGATAAGAATAGTCTCGAATCTGAGAAAGTGATAGGTTTTTTAATGGTTTCAATGCTTATTCCTTGCACCTAATTCACTTTTTTAAGCCTGAAACTCTTAATATATCTAGGTTTTTGGTTTATTCAGCAAGCCCTAATTAAGTAAACTTTACGCAAAAATACTTAAACTAATCTTAAAAATTACACATTCCGAATTCTTAGCTATCATTCCGGAAAATACTAGCCGATGTCAGAAAAGATATGTAAGGAATTCTGAGTTACGAGATCATGAACAAGCAGATGATCGGCACAGTATTACAAGATCGTTACCAAATAGTTCAACCACTCAGCGCCGGAGTGTTTGGGCAAACATATCTTTCCGTAGACAGATATCATCCAGAAAAACCCAGATATGTTATTAAACAACTCAAAGTTAACAACTATCAATCTACCTCCTATTTTGATTACCTAAGATTGCGGTTTTTAACAGAAACAGAAACCCTCAAAAATCTAGGTCGTCATTCACAAATTCCTGAATTGATCACTTGTTTTGAAGAAAATGAACGATTTTATTTAGTACAAGAATTTATTCCCGGTAAATCTTTAGCCGGCGAATTACCTAACAAACCCAAAAGTCCCGGTAAATGGAGTCAAGCTGATATTATTAAATTTCTAGAAGATGTCTTATGTATTCTTGATTTCGTTCACTCTCAAGGCTTTATTCATTGCAATATTAAACCAGAAAATTTAATTAGACGGGCAATAGATGGCAGATTGGTGTTAATTAATTTCGGCTCAATTCAACCCATAGACTTTAGTTTAAAAACAGAATTATCTATAGATCAAATTCCCGTTACTCCCTTGGGTTACATTCCTCCAGAACAATTTATTGGCCAAACTCAGCCTAATAGTGATATCTATTCCTTGGGCATAATTGCTATTCAAGCTATTACAGGACTTTCACCCCTGCAATTAGAAATTGATCCAGAAAACAATGAAATAGTTTGGTGTGATGATGATACACCCATTCATGATTATTTAGTTGCCTTCCTGAATCAGATGATCCGTTCTAAATACCAAGAACGGTTTCAATCTGCCCATGAAGCCCTATGGGTACTCAAAAATATACAATGGGAAACTCAGCCCACAGAAATACCAATCACAGAAACTCCATTATATCAAAGTATTGAATCCACCGCAAATGAATCACAAGCATTACTAGCAGGAATGCGATTAGGTTTATTAATTAATTCCGTGCTAATTGGTGTGGGAGCATATTCTTTATTTAATAGTTCTCAAGCTTATTCAGCCACAGAAACTTTATATAAAGCTATAGAAAACTATCAATTGGGTGATTTAAAACAAGCCATTAATTTAGCCCAATCTATCCCCAATTATAGCAATGTTTACCCAGAAGCCCAAGCCTCCATTAAACAATGGCAAAAGCAATGGGACAAAAATTCACAACATTATTTTTTAGCTGAACAAGCTTTAAAACAAGGCCGCTGGACAGAAGTATTATATCATATTCCTAAAGTTCCAGCTAATTCATATTGGCAAGCAAAAATTCAATCCTTAGTTGAAGAAGCAAAAACTAATATAGAGGAACAAACACAAGCTTTATTAACTAAAGCCTATGCCAAAGCAGAAGAAAGAGATTTTGCCACAGCTTTATATTACCTCAAGCAAATACCTGAAGAAAGTTCCGCAGGTAGGATAGTTAAACAAAAATTATCTGAATACAATCAGAAAGGCCAAGTTAGATCAAGATACTATTTATATCAAGCTTATAATCAAGCCTCCATAGGTGATTTTTTTGGTGCAATTAAACTCCTAGATCAAGTTTCCCAAGATAGTCCAATGTATCCCCAAGCAAGAAAGAAAATACAAGAATATTCCAAAAAAATCCGTCTGCGTAATCAACAACAAGAATTAGCTAACCTCAAACCAGTCACCATATCCAGCAAAAAAACCACCGTTCAAACTAAAGGATATTTGCCAGCAGATGATTATTTGCGAGAAATAAATATTAGGCACTAAATTCTCTAGCAATCCTATTTAATATGTGTTGACGTAGCCTCCCGTAGGGATACATGGCCGCAGTCAGATCCCCGACTTATCTAAGAAGTCGGGGATCTTGAGATATGATTTAGTAGAATAGAATTTTTTGCTGAAATTTACATTTACATTTTTAGTCTAATAATATTCAGTGAAATTGAGTATTTTTCTGGTGCGCGAACAAGTTCATCAACAACCAAAATAAAATTAGACTAAAAGCTACAAATAGACTCAGCTTGAAAGGGACATTGTTTAGAGATAAGTGAATTTTTCCCAAGGTCAAGAGAAGTCAAATTAGTCAAAGTAGACAAAGGTTTGATATCGCTGATTTGATTTTCCCGAAGGTCAAGAGAAGTCAATTTAGTTAGCGTTTGATTAGCTTGACTACAATTTTGGGTTTTGGCAACTTTTAATAATGCTTCTACCGTTCGTCTCGTCTCTTGAGGTAAACTGGCTTTTTGTTGACACCATTCTGTAAAAGTCTTAGGTGTTTTTATAGGTGCTGCGGTGACTTTTGGGGTATAAAATCCTAAAGTCAGGGTAAAAATAGTGGTTACTACTAAACTTAGTTTCATGATTTTAGTAATAAAAAGTTATGGTGATTTTATCATGTTGTCGTTGCTAAAATAAATCTACTGTTATTTTTCTGATACCATGACTCAGAATTGAACGCAGATAAACGTACTGAATTAGTTAGATTTGCGATAAAACATGATTTAGTAGAATAGGATTTTTGCCTAAGTTGACATTTTTAGTCTGGTAATATTCTTGGAGGCAGGTTTTTTCCATGGCTGCTATCTTCTGCCTCACATATCACTCTTGTCAATACCCCGACCTGAATCCTTACTTACAAATAGACTCTGGATACAGGGGACATTGTTTAGAGGTAAGTGGATTTTGCCAAAGGTCAAGATAAGTCAAATTAGTGAGATTGGACAAAGGTGCGGTATCCCTGATTTGATTTTTATTAAGGAGAAGTTCAGTCAAATTAGTCAGGTTAGACAAAGGTTTGATATCGCTGATTTGATTTTCTGAAAGGCTAAGATTGGTTAATTCAGTGAGATTAGACAAAGGTTTGATATCGCTAATTTGATTTCTCCAAAGGCCAAGAATAGTCAAATTAGTGAGATTAGACAAGGGTTTGATATCGTTGATTTGATTTTCTGAAAGGAAAAGAGTAGTCAAGTTGGTCAGAGTAGACAAAGGTGCGGTATCGCTGATTTGATTGTCATGAAGGTTAAGTTCAGTCAATTGAGTCAGCGTTTGATTAGCTTGACTACAATTTTGGGCTTCGGCAAAATTTTGGGTTTTAGCAACTTTTAATAATACTTCTACAGTGTGTCTCGTCTCTTGAGGTAAACTGGCTTTTTGTTCACACCATTCTGTAAAAGTCTTGGGTGTTTCTACGGTTTGAGTAATCACTAAGGTATAAAATCCTAAAGTCAGGGTAAAAATGGCGATCGCTACTAGACTTAGTTTCATGATTTTAGTTATACAATAAGAGTCCACAGTAATTTTATCATGTTCTCAATGTGGGTTTAATAGTCATTGCTTTGTCAAAAAGATCCCATATAGGTTCTATAGGACTTACCCAAGATGTGACTGAAAACCTAATTCTTGGGTAGGGGTAATTCATGAATTACCCCTACTTTCGTTCTCTTTTGCATAAGTTCTAAGCATATTTAGTTTTTGGAAATGTGATGTTTATTGCTAATGTTGGGTTTCGTTCCTCAACCCAACCTACATTATGTAATGACCTGTAAGTCGGGAATCGGGAGTTATTAAATTTACCCGACTCCCTACTCCCGACTCCCTACTCCCAAACGCCTTACAGGTTTATCTTGCTCATAAATAAACTGTTCTTTCATTAATAAAGCCATTTCGGCTTTTTGCAATTCCACGCCTAAATAGAGTGCATGGGAAACTTGTAAACCAGGACAGTCTGCAAATATTTGCTGAGAAAGTTTATGTGCAGATTTACCACAATAACAGTTAACTACTTCCCCAGATCCGGGAGTTGTATGTTCTACAACAATAGAACCATCCTGAATAGTAATAATAAAACTACCCGCAGGATCAAAATAGTCTTTTCTTTGAGTAATTTTAGTATATTGGGAGGAAATTACATTGGTAACATTTTCAAAACAATCATCGTAAATATGCGCGCTTTGACTAATGGTAATTAATGTCCCCATTTTTAATGGATGGTGAGTTTTTTTAACTAAAGAATTATAAATATATTTTTGTAAAGCCCTTAGTCCCATGGCATTTGCTGGCCACGCTGAAAACATATCGTTGCTGCGAAAAGTGGCGGTTAAAGATAGTTCGTTGTCAACTATTCTCACCCAAATATGATTAAGGCAAGGTGGACTATCGTTATCATCTTGACTAACATCCCATAGGGACATCACTGCCCTAGCTGAATCAATATCTTTTGCCAATTTCTCGATGACTTGTTCAATTTGATCCTTTCCAAACCAAGAACGTAGACGTTGTCCATAAGTATATTTTACCCCTTCTTGGTTGGTTGCGTCATCTAAAACTTGGGAAATATATTCTTGTAAAAAGCTTCTGTTTATTGGTAAATAATTGGGTTCAGGAAAGTAGAAATCGTCGGGTTCATCGGTGACGACTGCCATTAAATTTATTAATTCTTGCCATTTGCCATCATGGCTAGTGGGTCTAATTGTTCCTGTGGTTTTAATTCTGTGAATGATTTTTACCCAAGTTTCGGCAATGGTTTTACCTTCAATTCTGTGTCCGTAGCGTGTTCCTGGTAAAACGCTTGACTCAATTGTGGTTATGGGAAATTCTACGGGTGTTCCCCACGGTGGCAAGGTTTCTTTTTGGGCGTAATATTTAACTTTTTCAACAGCATCAGGGATTGATTTTGCGTCTTGAATTTCTATGGAATGGCGTAATTTTTCAATGGATTTTATATCAATGTCAATGTCAATATAACCAGAAATTGGAGAACAAATTACCCAAGATTTTCGCCCAGTATTGCTAACACCTTCTTCCACGCCATGACGGAAAAAATCTCCTAAACATTGACAAGCACCTGCATTTTGATCTTCTTTAGTAGCATTGAGAATGACTAAGTAATGAACATGGGGATTTAATAATAAATTGCGAATTAGTAAGTTTATACCTCTGGTTGGTGAGTATAGTTGACCAATTACAGCGTACTCGTTTGAATGCAGATATTTAGCTACAGATTGCTTTACTGTCCATCCAGTGATGACTGCCGTTTGTCCACTGCCATAGATTAACTGGTTGGGTTTATGCTTTGCTGTGTAATCAAAATCAAGTTGAGTAAGTTGTCCCATCTGTGTGTTATTCTTGGCTACAAATCAAGAGTCAGAATTATATCATTAGAATCTCCAGTTACAGATTTTGATGGTTACAAAAATTAACTATTTTCAAGAAAACTTTAGTGACTCTAAGTGAAAAATGACAGTTATTACCAAAACCCAAGGCCTAATTATTTCCTTTATTTCCCTAACTGCTATCCTCACCAGTCAGGCAGTGTCAGCTACCATTATCCTACCCCTACGCACTAAAAAAGGCATGGTAGTTTCTGCTAACTCCTTAGCAAGTGAATCTGGACTTTCAATATTAAAAAAAGGCGGAAATGCGGTAGATGCAGCAGTAGCCACAACCTTGACAATTTCCGTAGTTGAACCATTCTCCGCAGGTATTGGTGGAGGTGGTTTCTTACTATTTTATTCTCAAAAAACAGGGGAAATAAAAGCTTTAGATTTTCGGGAACGCGCACCTATAAAAGCTACTAGAAATATGTATTTAGATGCTAATGGTAAAGTCCGGTCTGGTGCGAGTACGGATGGTTATTTAGCAGTAGCAACTCCCGGAACTGTCGCGGGTATGTATGCAGTACATCGTCGTTATGGTAAGTTACCGTGGCAAGAAGTTGTTAAACCTGCAATTTCTCTGGCTAAAAATGGATTTATTATCAGTGATAGAGTTTCTTGGCGTTCTTTTTCAGCTTACGAAACCCGTAAAAAAACAATACTAAATAACCCATCTGCCAAAGATATATTTACCCGCGATGGTGAATATTATCAACCGGGAGAAAAGTTAATTCAACGTGATTTAGCTAATACATTAGAAGCCATTTCCCAAAACCCTCAAAGTTTTTATACTGGAAAAATTGCCCAAACCATCGCTGATGATATGGCAAAAAATGGCGGTTTAATTACTCTAGAAGATTTAAAAGCTTATAAACCAATTTGGAGAAATCCTGTATGTGGGAACTTTCGTAAAGCTAAAATTTGTTCTATGCCACCTCCATCATCTGGAGGTATTCATCTATTACAAATTCTGAATATTATTGGTGATACAGATTTACAGTCTTTAGGCTGGCATCACCCTAATGCGATACATTTAATGGTAGAAGCAATGAAGATTGCCTATAGCGATCGCGCTAAATATTTAGGTGATCCTGATTTTGTGAAAGTTCCCATTCAACAATTAATTAGTCCAACTTATGCTAAAAAACGTCGTCAAGAAATTAATATGAAAATGACGACACCATCAACAGAAATAAAATCAGAAATTAAAATATTAAAAAAACACGAATCAATAGAAACCAGTCATTTAAATGTAGTTGACGCAGACCGAAACGCCGTGAGTTTAACCTTCACAATTAACACAGGTTTTGGTGCAGCAATAGTCACCCCAGGAACAGGAATACTTTTAAATAATGAAATGGATGATTTTACCGCCGCCCCAGGAATAGCCAATTCCTTTGGTTTAATGGGTAATGAAGCTAATAGTATCGCCCCTCAAAAAACGCCTCTTTCTAGTATGACACCTACCATTATTACCGAGAACAATCGCTTTAAAATGGCTGTAGGTGCGCCCGGTGGGAGTACAATTATTACCCAAGTATTGCAAGTGATTTTAAATGTTTTGGAATATAAAATGGATATAGGTGCAGCAGTTTCTGCTTCACGCATACATCACCAATGGCTACCTGATGAATTGCGAGTGGAAGCATGGAGTTTAGATGCCTTAACCTTAGCAGATTTACGCCGTCGAGGACACAAAATCAAAGAAATTGCACCGTGGGGTAATGGAAATGCGATCGCCGTTACAGAAGATGATACTTTAGAAGCAGCAGCAGATCCTCGTGGTGAAGGTTTACCTAGAGGTTACTAAGCAATTAATAATTGTAAGAATTCAGGAGTCAGGAGTCATAATATTTGTTTATAGCAGGAATCATTCATCAATAAGTTTTTTTATCATTATTTAAGAATGACTCCAAAACTCTAATTTATTGTGAATTCTGTATTTTCTATCCTGAATCCTTACTAAAAATTTACAATTCATTATTGACAATGCCAATAGAACGTGCTATTTCAGTGCTAGGAATCTGCATTTTTATCGCCATCTCCTACGCTATTTCTGTTAACCGTCAGGCTATAAGGTGGCGTACAGTTGCTTGGGGATTAGGGTTAGAATTTATTTTAGCTTTAGTCATTCTTAAAACTTCCTGGGGATTGAATTTCTTTAAATCTTTAGGAAATATCGCTGGTAATTTTTTAGCTTTTTCTGATGTTGGTGCAAAATTTGTCTTTGGTGAAAACTTCAAAGATCATCTTTTTGCCTTTCAAATTCTGCCCACAATTATCTTTTTCTCATCATTTATTAGCATTCTCTACCACTATGGAATTTTACAAAGAGTAGTCAATGGACTAGCTTGGGTAATGATGAAAACCATGAAAACATCTGGTTCTGAATCTTTATCCTGTGCGGGCAATATTTTCTTAGGTCCAACAGAAGCAGCACTCATGGTTAAGCCCTATGTAGCAGATATGACCCAATCTGAATTACACGCTGTGATGACAGGTGGTTTTGCTACCATTGCCGGCGGAGTATTAGGTGCTTATTTATCTTTTGGTATTCCCCCAGAACATTTAATTGCCGCTTTTTTTATGACTTCTCCTGTTTCTTTGATCGTCTCAAAAATCATGTATCCAGAAACAGAAATATCAGCAACTACAGGGAAAGTTCACGTAGATATCAAAACTAATCATGTTAATGTTATTGATGCGGCAACTTCTGGGGCAATAGAAGGGGTTAAATTAGCCGTTAATGTAGGTGTAATCATCATTGCTTTTTTGAGTTTATTAGCTGTTATTAATGCCTGTTTTGCTTGGGTGGGAACTATGGTAGGATATCCCCAATTATCTCTAGAATGGATATTATCTTTGATCATGTTTCCCGTCGCCTGGTTAATGGGTATACCTTGGTCTGACTGTGGACAAGTTGGGGCATTATTAGGGAAAAAAACAATTCTTAATGAGTTTATCGCCTATTTAGATTTAGGAGAAATGATCAAAAAAGAAACCATTTCTCAAAGATCAATAATTATTAGCACCTATGCTTTATGTAACTTTGCTAATATTGGTTCTATAGGAATTACTATTGGTGGCATGACAGGAATAGCACCCAACCGTCAGAAAGACCTAGCCAGAATGGGTTTAAAAACGATGTTTGGCGGATTATTAGCAGGTTTTATTACTGCTAGTATTGCGGGAATTTTGATTTAATCCAAATGAAGTAAAAAGATCCCCGACTTCTGTGATCAATTTATTATTTACGGACAAAATTAATATCAGAAGTCGGGGATCTGGGGTATGAACAAGTGCTATAGTTGAACCCTTCCATTTTGAACATTAAATTATTAGGAAATATGACCATGAAAATCACTTCTATCAAAACATCAATTAAATTTTTACTTTTTGGTATTTGTTTAACTGGAAGTAATGTTTTTGCCCAAACCTTACCTCTAACCCCTAACTTAATTGGTTTTGATACACCTGAAGGGGAAACATTATTAATTTCTAGTCAAGCAAAGAATGATTTTTTCCCATTAAGCACACAATTTGTTACCCAAAATAATCAGGCATATTGTGGAGTTGCAAGTATGATCATGGTGCTAAATAGCTTAAAAATTACTGCACCAGAAGCACCACAATATAAACCATTTCGGTTTTTTACCCAAGATAACTTTTTTAGCAATCAAAAAACTAAAAATATAGTCAGTCCTGAAGTGGTTTCTCGTCAAGGTATGACCTTAGATGAATTAGGAGGATTGTTAGGAATTTATAATGTAAAAGTTAAAGTTTATCATGCTGGTGATACCAATTTAGAAGAATTTCGCAAATTAGCCGCAGAGAATTTAAAACAACCAAATAACTTTGTTATTATTAACTATTTACGGAAAGAAATAGGACAAGAAAGAGGGGGTCATATTTCCCCTTTAGCAGCATATAATCAGTTAACAGATAGATTTTTAATTATGGATGTTTCCCGTTATAAATATCCACCAGTTTGGGTAAAAACAGCAGATTTATGGAAAGCTATGAATACTGTAGATACAACATCCGGTAAAACGCGGGGTTTTGTCTTCGTGAGTCGAGAATGATTCTTGTCTGAATCAGGATTTGCAGGATGAGTAAACAATGTCCTATAATTTCCTGATTCATGGAATTAAATCACCTTGACATAACTTAAGAATAGTGTTGATAAACGCCTTGAATTCAGGACATTGATTAATAGAAACCATCAAATCTTGGTCTTTCAAAATTCTGGCAGCATCACGAATTTTATTATAACTGCGTTGACACTTACCTGTTTCAAATATTTCTTTAATTCGATATGATGGTGGATTGCCATGATTAACCTTTTCCGGTATACTTCCTGGTAGTGATTTATTAGATATTGCTAATTTCTGAATTCTTGACCAATAAGGTAATAACCAAGCTTCAAAATCATGCTGTGCTACATGGGGATAGAAATTAGGATTATTCCCTACCCAATCACTCATTTTAGCTTTAGCGTCTGCTGCATCTTGAAAATCATTTGTTCCTGTATAAACATCAGTTAAGGCAATTACCGCATCAAAAGCATCTTTACCTATCAATAAATTATCAACAATTCGCTGGAGTTTATCTCTTTTGGGAATACGTCCATCATGTGATATAAATTGGCTCTTCCAGACTAAAT
>NZ_PGEM01000058.1:0-7419 GCF_002934005.1 Cuspidothrix issatschenkoi CHARLIE-1
ACTTTTTCAGCAAACCCTAACTACATTCTACAACTCTTGCTCAGGAATAACTTCATGAAACTCTATCATTAATTGCATAGTTTCCAGTGCTAAATCACGTAAGTCTTGGGTGAGATATACAACACCATCAAAACCAAACCAACGGTCAAAAATTGCCACGTATTTGGGGTTATTATTCACAAATCCTTGCATAAATTTAACGAGGGAATAGTTCACTGAATTGAGGAATTTAGAGTTATTCTCAGGAACTATGCAAGCAATTCCTTCTCGTGAATAGGGACGAGAGGGTACAATCGCAAAACTATCTGGATTTTTTGCTGTTTGTAACCATCCTTCTAAAAGAATACTATCGGATGCAAAAGCGTCAATTTTACCCTGTTCTAAAGCTGCAAATCCTTCTGGTCTAGTCTTCAAATATACAATCTTGGCTTGGGGTTGTATTTGCTTGATTGCTTGTTCATTGGTAGTTCCAGCTAACACACCCACACGCTTATTAATGAGGGATTCCGGTGAGCCTAAATTGGTTTTCTTTTTAATTAAAATTTGAGTACCTGTGACACCATAACTAATTGAAAAATCAACTTTTTTATCTCGTTCCCAAGTAAAACTACTGGCATCACAGACAATATCAACTTGGCGGTTAATAATTTTGGGAATCCTTGCTGCTGGGGTAACTGCAACTAATTTAAGTGTAATTTTTTTGCCTAATTCTTTTTCTAATTGCTGTTGGATTAAAGTTAGCATATCCACAGAATAACCAGTCAATTTTCCTTGACTGTCAGAGTAGGCAAATGGTAAAGCGTCTTTGCTCGTACCAGCAGTTAATACTCCTGTCCGTGCTACCTTTTCTAGCACTGTTTCTGCCCTAGCAACACCGGGCATTAATCCTGATAATATCAAACCAAATATCACAGGGGCAATATTTTTATATATCTTCGACTTGGTGAAAGCAGGTAAATGGGAGAGATTTATTTTGGTACTTACAAACATATTAATCTTGGGGAATCCATAGAATCAAAATGAATAAATTATCTCTATCAATTACCAAGTCAGCAGTTATGGAAATGATTCTTCACATTACACCATCTGTCGCGCTATTGAATCAGCAAATAAACCTTCAGTAATAGCTTCCGTTTGAGTTTTACCTCTATTCCCTAGTATGGCCGTAATTTTTAATCACCAAGGCTTGTTTTTGAATTGGGAATTGCACACTAACTACCAAAACAACATACACTTTTTGTGAATTAACCTTACAAAAGGAGTTGACTATGACTAGGTTCTTATTTGTAACCGATTTAGATCATACCTTCGTAGGGGATGACCAGGCATTATTGCAGTTGAGCGATCGCTTGCAAAGTCATCGTCAACAATATGGGACAAAGATAGTCTATTCTACAGGGCGATCGCCTATCCTTTACCGCGAACTTCAACAGGAAAAAAATCTCTTTTCCCCAGATGCTTTGGTTCTGTCTGTGGGTACGGAAATCTATTTAGATGGTAGTCATCATCCTGATCCAGAATGGTCAAATATTCTTTCTCAAGGTTGGGATAGGGAAAAAATTTTGGCTATTACTAAACAATTTCCAGAATTAGTGCTACAACCACATACAGAACAACGTCCGTTTAAAGTCAGTTTTTTCCTAAAAGCGGAATTGTCCGGTGTTTTACCACAACTTGAGGCCGAGTTGCAAAAAACTCAACTAAATATAAAGTTAATTTATAGTAGTGAAATTGACCTTGACATTTTACCCTATACCAGCGATAAAGGTCAAGCAATGCAGTTTTTACGACAGAAGTGGAAATTTGCAGCCAAGCAGACTGTTGTTTGCGGCGATTCGGGTAATGATATTGCTTTATTCGCTGTCGGTAAGGAACGGGGAATCATTGTCGGGAATGCTCGTCCTGAGTTACTCCAATGGTATAACCAGAATCTTGCTGACCACCGTTACCTGGCTCAAAACCATTATGCTGCCGGGATTCTTGAAGGTTTACAATATTTTGGTTTCCTAGAATGATTAGCTATCTTAAAGGTATCGTTGCTGGTGTCCAAAGCATTAGCCCTAATCGCGTCATCTTGACCTTAGAAGTCAATGGCATGGGTTACGATTTGCAAATTCCCCAACGTTTGGCCAACCAATTAACTTCAACTGGCGATGTGATCCAAATATTTACACATTACCAGATTCGGGAAGAAATACCTATGCTTTTCGGTTTTTCTTCTCCCTCGGAACGGGATTTATTCCGCCATTTGCTCAGTGTTAGCGGCATTGGTTCAGCCTTAGCGATCGCGCTGTTGGATACAATGGAATTACCAGAGTTAGTCCAAGCTATTATTGCCGCTAATATCCAAATGCTGATTCAAACCCCAGGAGTGGGCAAGAAAACGGCTGAACGCCTCTGTTTAGAACTCAAGAGCAAACTGATTGAATGGCGCAAATCGGCGGGCTTCTTCGTGGCGACAGGAGGACCTGCACCGGGAATTTTAGAAGAAGTACAAATGACTCTCTTTGCGTTGGGATATACTGCCCATGAGGTTAGTAACGCCTTGCACGTAGTTGGGGAAGATATTGGTCTACCCAAAAATGCCTATGTGGAGGATTGGATTAGACAAGCGATCGCTTATCTCAGCAGTAGTGAAGTAGAGTGTTCCTAGTTAATGATGAATAATAATCCCTATGCTTGGATAAATGAATCTCTCGCCACTATTCATCGGGCTGACTGGTATCGTTCCGTGCAAACGATTCACAGCCGACCCAGTGCAACTGTGGTCTTATCTGGGCAAGAGGTTATTAATTTTGCCAGTAATGATTACTTAGGATTAGCAGGAGATGAACGTTTACAAACAGCCGCCATCGCTGCTATTCAAGCCTTTGGTACTGGTAGTACGGGTTCTAGATTACTCAGTGGGCATCGAGAATTACACAAAGAATTAGAACAGGAAATAGCATCTACTAAACAAACCCAAGAGGCATTAGTATTTAGTTCTGGCTATTTAGCAAATTTAGGCACAATTTCCGCCATAGTCGGTAAAAGAGACTTAATTTTATCTGATGAATATAACCATTCCAGCTTAAAAAAGGGGGCAATTCTCAGTGGTGCAACTATCATGGAATACCCGCACAATAGTACTGCATTACTAGAAGAAAAATTACAAGAATACCGAAAGAATTACCGACGTTGTTTAATTACTACTGATAGCGTCTTCAGCATGGATGGTGATTTATGTCCATTACCCCAACTGCTAGATTTAGCTGAAGAATTTAACAGTATGCTACTTCTCGATGAAGCTCATGCTACGGGAGTCCTGGGGAAAACCGGTGCTGGTTGTGTAGAACATTTCGGGTGTACAGGTAGGGAATTAATTCAAATTGGTACATTAAGTAAAGCTTTGGGAAGTTTAGGCGGATATGTCGCCGGAAGTAGCTCCCTCATTGACTTTTTACGCAATCGCGCCCCCAGTTGGATTTATACCACCGCCCTTTCCCCCGCAGATACAGCCGCCGCTTTAGCAGCCATGAAAATTGTCCAACAAGAACCGGAAAGGCGATCGCAACTTTGGCAAAATGTCAATTATTTGAAACAATTAATTACAGAGAATTTACCTAATTTAAAGTTATTACCCACGGAATCTCCGATATTATGTTTTCAATTGCCCAGTGCCGCCGCAGCACTAACAGCAGGAAAACATTTACGCGCATCGGGAATTTTTGCCCCGGCTATTCGTCCTCCCACTGTTAACACCAGTCGCATTAGAATATCTGTGATGGCTACCCATGAGTTAACACATCTTCAGAAATTGGTAGAAGTGATCAAAAGCATAGTATGAATTTACCTTTAGAAGTTATTTTGAGTTTAGTTCTAGAAATTTTGATAGGTTTATGGCTAATTTGGCAAGCTATAAAAATCAACTCTAATACTGACATATTTCAGATAGTAGTTAATTTGTTTAGGGATAGACCTATCATTTTACCTTCTTTAGTTTTTTTGATGTTTCCATTTTTAGCGGCTCATATTATTCAGGATTTATTGAAAGTCACTAATGTGGATATTAACCTAACCTACAATTTTTGACTAATTGAAGTTTCCAATAAAACCTGATTTCAATCAAGTTTAAACCTAGCTAATAATTCCTCACGGGAAAGATTAACTAATACCTGTGTTCTTTCTGTTAAAGAAAGCTCCATCAACTGACTGATAATAGCAGATAACTCCTCATCTAAATTACCAAAACGCACTGCTAACAAACTCTCGACCATCAAACGCTGTCCGTCTTGTTGTCCTTCCTGTCTTCCTTCTTCTATTCCCTCTTGTTTCCATTCTTCCCGTTGTTTTAGATATGCTGGTGATAAACTCATAATTAACTCCCTTACCTCTTCATCATTAACATCACTATTCAATTCTAAATTTTTCCGCCAAGATGCAAACATCGCTATCAGGTTATCCCATTTATCATCCTCTTTTGAGAGTTGAACTACTTTACTGATAGCTTCCATTTGAGTTCTACCTTTTCCTAATACCCTTAACCATAGTGTATCCTCTGTCATGGGTAACTGATTGATAGCCAAAATAGCCGCTTTTTGGTATTTTGGCAGAAAATAAACTCCTTTTTCCCATCCTTCCTTTGTTTTTGCTCCAAACCCTTCCAGAATTTTTTCAGAACAAGTTGGTGTTAAAATCCATAGAAAGGGTAATTCTTCCTCAGATATAGAACGTTTTTCTCTTTTCGCTTGTCTTAATAACTCTCCATGAACGCTATACAATTTTAACAAACAACTTCTAATTTCTATTTCATTAGGTGCATTACGGTAAGGTTCAAATAAACAACTTGTAACCGCCATTTTTCCTAATAATCCTAATTCAGAATTTATAGCTGTTGTAGTCGGAACAAACCAAACATCTATTTCCTGAACTTCGCTTTTTACATCTTTACTGGTTTTGACCTCTCCTAAAGGTGCTAATAATTCTTCTAGATATTCTTTGGCTAGTTGGTCGTGCGGTTGTCTTGTCATAAATCAGTATTTTATTATACGAGTATATACTGATTAAAAAAGTGAAAATCTGGGAATTGATTACATCATCACTTCTTCTAACATACCGCTAAGATATAAGAATAGGGTTAAGCAACAGCGCAACCTGACGCATAAATTTTATTGAATTTTATCATCAGAGTCATTAGGCACATCTTGAATCTTATTTACCGACCTGCTGACTTCTGACTTCTGACTTCTGCTGTATTTACAGCAGATTCCTAATACATAATTGTCCCATCAGACATAATTGTTTCCCGCAGGTTTGCACCTGTAAGATTGGCGGTACTCATCTCTGCTCTGAGTAAAGTAGCTTTAGTTAAGTTAGCACCAGTTAAGTCAGTTTTCGCTAAATACGCGCCTACTAAGTCCGCCTCCGTTAAATTAGCTCCTCGCAAATTTGCACGACTCAGATCCGCTTTGCTTAATCTAGCTTCACTCAAATTTGCTCGCATGAGCTTGGTCTTGGTCAATTGAGCATTAGGCAAAATCGCCCCATGTAAGTTCACATCTATTAATTCAGCTTCCTTCAGATTTGCTTGCCCTAGTCTAGCATTGGTCAAGTTAGCACCATTTAAAATCGCTCCCTCCAAATTAGTTTGGGTTAAAGTAGCATTTTGCAAAATCGCCCCACTCAAATTAGCGTAACTGAGATCCGCACCACGTAGCATCACTTCACTTAAATTCGCACCGCTTAAATCTACTCTAGCTAAATCTGCCCCACTTAAATCAGATCCTCGCAGATCCACTTTATGTAGTTTTGCACCTCGAAGAATAGCACAATAAATTCTCTTTTCTTCTCGCAGATTAGCACCTCTAAGACAAGTACCTGTGAGATTAGCCCCACTTAAATCAGCCCCACGGAGATCAGCACCCATAAGGTTAGCATCCAGCAAATCAGCTAACGTTAAATTAGCATTTCGTAAATCAGCATTTTGTAAAGTTGCCCCATGCAAATCCGCATCATGTAAATTAGCACCGATCAAATTAGCTTGATTAAGATTTGCACCACTCAATTTTGCAAAAACTAAATTAGCATAACTGAGAACAGCCCGATTTAAATAAGCAAATATGAGGATAGCATTTGATAAATTTGCTTGTTTGAAACTAATACCAATCAAATCTGCACTAAATAGATTGATACCATTTAAGTTAGCTTGATTAAAGTTTGTATCGCCGTTGGCATATCGTTGTAAAAGTTCATTAACATCCATATATTTTCTCTCTCAATTATTGTAACTAATTCTTAACACTTACAGCTTAATTATTGAATTATCTTGTTTAGAAGGTGGTATGAGTTGACAGGTACTATCCTCATCACTGGCATCATAAAAATCATCAATTTCACTCAGATCAATTTGATAATTAGGCTGAGGTGAGGTATGGATTTCTGGAGATAGGTTACTGTAAATTGGCTGTTCTTGGGTTTCATCTGTAGGTATTTCTGGGTAAAACCGTTTGATAAATTGGATTAAGGTACTACCCGCTTGAGAATTTTCCTCTGGGTCGCCTAAAGACATCACAGCATTATTGATTTTATGTTCAAAGTGTCGAATTGTTGGGCAAGCATCAAATAATTTTTGTAATAAAGTATCAAGTTTTTCTGCTCGCAATTTAAACCAATCTTGTTCATTAAAACTAAATTGTCTATAAAGAGCAGAAAATAAAATTATTTTAGCTCGCAAAGGGTTAGTATATTGCATAATATTTTGGCGCAAATCAAATTGATTGTATGCCAATTTTTTGGGAGTCGTGACAGGTTGATTAATAGGATTTGGTGTATTTAAAGCTATGGTTTCAGCTTGAGCAGATATTGATTTGTAGGGGTTATCAACTATAGCTTGATTGACCATGAGATTAGTTTGTTCTTCTAAACTATCTGCTCTGGGAAATATGCCTGTTTCTTGCTCAAACATGACATATAATTTTTGTACTTCATTAGTAATAATACTTGCAATTATGGCATATTCACCTGGTTTATTCAGAGTATTGACAACAGTAGATAAACTGGCTTTTAACTTTTCTATGGTAGGATTTAAATGACATAATTCCTGAATTAATTCTTGTAATTTGAATCTATCTAGCTGAGATTGATCATTTTCCCAAATATTTTTAGCAACACAGAAAATCAACTTTTTAATTCGTTTAGATTGTTCATGCTGTTCTAGATATTGTGCGATTTCCTCAAGACTAGATGGAGTCATATCTACAATTTCCGTTATGGTGACCAGATAGTCATAAATTATATCTGAATTTGTGTAACCAATTCGGTACAATAAAATCGAGATATGTTGAGTTTTGTGAAAGACGTCAAATAACGCCAGTTCGACGAAAATAATTTGACCCCTCTGGTAAACCTCTCCCTGCAACTGGTATTGGGCTTAAAACCCTA
>NZ_PGEM01000058.1:7431-25823 GCF_002934005.1 Cuspidothrix issatschenkoi CHARLIE-1
AGTTAAGAGTTCCCTGTTAAGAGTTCCCTCTCCTCACAGACAACTTTTTCAGCAAACCCTAATTAAGCCCTACCACTACCGATAAAGTACAAAAGTGCCATCCGCACAGCAACACCGCTAGTAACTTGAGCTTGAATTAAGCTAAATTCAGGATCGTCCATTAAATCTGAACTGATTTCTACACCTCGATTTACTGGGCCTGGATGTAATACTTTAACGTTAGGTTTACATAATTTTAACTTATTGCGGGTAATGCCAAATAGTTGATGATATTCTCGTAAACTGGGTAATAAATTGGCTATCATCCGTTCTTTTTGTAAACGCAAAGTCATGACAAAATCAGCATTTTCTAAAGCTGGTTCTAGTTGCCAATGGGTAAATAAACGGTCTGAATTTTCTGTTACTCCTAAATATTCACCAAAGAATTTAGGTAATAAAGTTGGTGGTGCGGCCAGATGTACTTCTGCACCACTAGCGGTTAAACTCCAAATATTAGAACGAGCTACACGGGAATGTAAAATATCGCCGACAATAGCAATTTTTTTACCTGCTAATAATTCAATCCGGGGTTGTTCTGGATCAATTAAACTACAAATTGTAAATAAATCTAATAATCCTTGAGATGGGTGTTCATGTTGTCCATCACCAGCATTGAGAACGCTAACTTTAACATCTAAACGATCCATTTCTTGAGCGATCGCTTGAGGAACTCCTGCATCTTTATGGCGTATCACCATAATATCAGTTCCCATAGCTAAATAGGTTTTTGCAGTATCTAAAATTGTTTCTCCCTTCGTCATAGAAGATGTAGCTGCAGAGAAATTAAGAGTATCTGCACTCAGTCGTTTAGCCGCTATTTCAAAACTACTACGAGTCCGGGTAGAAGGTTCAAAAAATAAATTTGCTACCACCTGTCCCTGTAAAGTGGGAACTTTTTTTGTGCGTCTTGATAGTACTTCTTGAAACGAGGCTGCAGTTTGTAAAACATCGTTATATTCAGTTATAGTAAAATCAGATAGAGAAAGAATATGATGACGATTCCAGGTAGTTGTAGGCATAAATAACTATGAATTTGTATGACAAATAATAAATACTGACTATTTTGACAGTTTGTGTATTTGTATATGTTATTTTAGCTTAAATAGTAAAAGCCTCTCACCTACCCGATAGGGAGGTGATCAGATGAATACCCGTGAGTGACTTTCTTGAGCAGGGAACAAAATTGAGTTTGAGATCCCATAGACGATGTTGATCGGTAAGCAATGAACACTTCTTGGTTTTTTACCATTTGATCCTTCCTATTCCCTCTCAACCACAATTATCTTTAACAGCCACTGCTAGAACTAATCCTTCTTTTGCCATAATTGCACCTGAAAAACTCGCAAGAGCTTCTTCACCTACACGATCTAAATAATCATCATTGTGGGCTGGATCATGGTGATAAATAACTAAAGTTTTCACATTAGCAGCTTTAGCAACTTTTATCGCTTCTTGCCAAGTGGAATGTCCCCAGCCAATTTTCAGTGATTTGGGGTTGCTGTATTCTTCATCAGAATATGTAGAATCATAAATGAGTACGTCAGCATTCCGCGCTAACCACAATACGTTTTCATCTAAATGATCAGGATAATGTTCAGTATCAGTAATATAAACAGCAGCACCACCTCGCCAATTAACTCGATATCCTACTGCTTCACCGGGATGATTTAAAGGAGCCGTTTCTATGATAACGTCGTCAATGTGAATGGAATTTCCAATTTGCACATTATGAAAAGTCAACTTAGACTGCATAATCTGTAAAGGTACAGGGAAATTAGGATGCAGCATTTGATCATTTAAACGCTGTTCTATGGTTGATCCATCTGGGGCGATCGCTCCATATATATAAAATTTATTACCACTGATAAAAGCTGGCGTAAAAAAGGGAAATCCTTGAATATGATCCCAGTGGGAATGAGTAAAAAATATATGACCTTCCACTGGCATTTTCGGTAATAAGGATTGGCCTAAAACGTGTAATCCTGTTCCAGCATCGAAAATCAATCTTTTACCACCTACTTGCATAGAAACACAAGGAGTATTACCTCCATAGCGAACAGTTTCTAAGCCTGGACTGGGTATGCTACCCCTAACGCCCCAAAATTGTACATTAAATTCTTTCTCTATCGTAGACATGGGTATTGTTGGCTAGACTCAGTAGGGAAATAATCAAAACAAAGGACTTGAGATTTACTTGGTTGTATGCTGTTTGACAATTTTGATTGTTTAAAACAACATTCTTAGATGAAAAAAGCTGTACTTTGCAATAAATGAAGCTACTCTAACCAAAGTAGTACTTACGCACGAAGTAATCAAAAACCTATTTTGCGTAAGTCCTGCAAAGTTTGGTAAGAATAAGCAATCACGAATAATTATATAACTCCTTTTTCATATATTCTATTGTATATATAGGACTCCTATTTGAATTTTGAATAAATTCCGTACATCTGAAGAGTGTCAAAATCAAAGGTAGTGTGTCGAATAAACCACTCAAATATCCAGTTTAAACGCTAGAATTCTGGTATAAACGCACAGAAACACCGAACCCATGTTTTGGCTTGTAACCAAATATCCCCAATTGGATTTTGTTCTGGACAGTTCATTAACAACTGAAACTGTGATTTCTTGGTCACTTTTCCCCCATAGCCACTTAAGTCTCCCCTTGATAAATTAGCTTAACTGCCAGTGCTTTCCTTACCTCACGGGCATCTGGACGCATATCTATATCTATAAAATCGAGTTTACTGACTAACTTTTTTCCTTGGATCACTCCAAAAGTAAATATGCAATATAATAGTGTAATTGTCACCATAGCCACGGTTAATTTTGCTAATATAGTTAGTTTCTATGCTCAATTATTAGAACAAGAACCACAAAAACTCATTCCCCTAGTCTATGCCGAGTTTCAAATCCCTAGTTTAATATTAGGTATTTTTCAACCCAAACCAGCCAATAACCTGGAATTTGTCACTCATTCCCAAAGTTCACTAAGTTTATGTTTAGAAGTAAATAATCTTGAAACAGCCATCTCTCATCTAACAGCTTTAGGTTATCCTCCACCCGGAGCAATTTATCAAGCTTCCCACGGTCAAGAAATTTATGCCTATGACCCAGATGGCAACCGTTTAATTTTACATCAATCGCGTATATAGCAGGGGGCAGAGGAGCAGGTGAGCAGGGGGGAATATTTTTACTACTGACAACTGACAACTGACAACAAACAACAAATGTCAATTACACAAAACTACAAATTAAATCTGATTCAATGGTATCCAGGCCACATTGCCAAAGCTGAGAAAAATCTCAAGGAACAGCTAAAGCGGGTGGATGTGGTATTGGAAGTAAGAGATGCGCGTATTCCTTTAGCCACAAACCACCCCCAAATGGATGAATGGGTGGGAAGTAAAAGCCGCATCTTGGTACTTAATCGGCTGGATATGATTTTCCCACAAGTGCGATCGCGGTGGATAGAATGGTTTAAAAGTCAAGGTGAAGTTCCATATTTTACCAACGCCCAACATGGTCAAGGTGTCACCGCAGTTGCCAAAGCCGCCCAAGCAGCAGGTATAGAACTTAACCAACGCCGTCAAGAAAGAGGAATGTTACCCCGTCCTGTCCGTGCTGTTGTCATTGGTTTTCCTAATGTGGGTAAATCAGCTTTAATTAATCGTCTCTTAGGTAAGCGAGTTGTAGAAAGTGCTGCCCGTCCCGGTGTTACCCGTCAATTGCGATGGGTGAGAATTTCTGATCAGTTAGAATTACTAGATGCCCCAGGTGTCATTCCTGCTAGACTGGACAATCAAGCCGCAGGAGTCAAATTAGCTATTTGTGATGATATTGGAGAAGCATCCTACGATAATCAACTTATTGCTGGAGCATTTGTAGATATACTGAATGAACTCCAAGAAAAATATCCTAGTTTTTTACCACTTCATCCCTTACTAACACGCTATGATCTAGATTCTATCATACACACAGGAGAAGCTTATTTACAAGCCCTCGCAGAACATCGCTATAAAGGAGATGTGGAAAGGGCAGCCAGACAAATGATTACTGATTTTCGCAAAGGACTTTTAGGTAATATACCTTTAGAATTGCCCCCAGTTTAGGTAGTAGACCTCTGCGGAAATTAGGTTTTCAGCTAGACAGGTTAAGGGTTTCAGATTCTTTTTCACCAGATGTCTATTTGTCATCTGTATTATCTCTGCAATCATCCTAATTTGAGTGCAGTAGACATAGGAGTAAAAATTATCGTAGGGACAATTCATGAATTGTCCCCACAGGGGTTTAGTGGTTATACACATTTAATTACCATTAGATGTCTATTTGGGAAAACAATAGAAATCTCTGTATCTCTTGTCTATCACCTGTCACTGTGGTGTAGCACCTGTCACTTTTCCTGAATATGAAATCTATTTTGCACGACTACTCATAACACTCATGAATCAACTCATACTCATCCTCCAACAAGAAGGAACTGCCGAAAAAACAATTCTAGTAGATCAAGACATATTTATGATCGGACGATTGCCAGAATGTAACCTTCTCTTACCCTATGGAGGCATTTCCCGCAATCATGCGCGAATTGTAAAAACTGGTGAGTGTGTGTGGACTATCGAGGATCTAGGTAGTAAAAATGGTACACAAGTTAATCAGTCTATAATTACTAAACTCCAAGCATTATCTCATGATGATGTGATTTGTTTGGGCAATATTAAATTAGTCGTGAAATTTCCAATGGCTGATGATAATGAATATAAACAAAGTTTGTCAACACTAGGTAATAATTATCAACAAATAACTATTTTTCGTGATGTAGAACAACTACAACACCAATGGATTCATGCCAGTGGAATTAATGGAAACAGTAATAATAAAGATAAAACTATTGCTCGGTTAAAAGACTTAGTAAATATAGCTAGAAATCTGTGTGGAGCTGCATCTATTGAGCAAATTTTCACCCAAGTGCAGGAAGTGGTATTTCGTTATCTTGATAGTATTGAGCGATTAGCACTATTGGTTAAACTTAATGATTCTGGTCAGTTGGAGTTAATCAATTCGGCCACTAGAGAGATTGGTGAAAAGCAAACTTTAGCTAAAGATAGTAATTGGATTAGTCGCAGTATTTGTCAAAAAGTATTTGCAGAAAAAATTGCCATTCAAAGTGCAGATACTCAAGCCGATGAAAGATTTTCTAGTGAACAAAGTATATTATTTAAAGGTATTCGTAGTGCTATGGCAGTCCCACTATGGGATAAAGATAATGTAATTGGTGTTCTCTACGCCGATGCTAGTCTTTCTTCCCATCATTGGGAAAGTGAGGGAGAAGAAGAACTGAGCTTTTTTTCAGCCTTAGCAAATATTGTTGCTTCCAGTGTCCAACGTTCCCTATTAGTAGAAAAGCTCCGACACGAAGAAGTAATTCGACACCGTTTGGAACGATATCATTCTCCTGCTGTGGTTCAACAATTGATAGCGGTGGGTGGTTCATCTGATGGGCGTTTAGCTCCTACGGAAAACGAAATTAGTATTTTATTTGCAGATTTAGTCGGTTTTACGGCCATTTCTGAACGACTCAAGCCTACGGAAATTGCCGAATTATTAAATAATTTATTTGAAGAAATGTTAAAAGAAGTATTTTTATATGGTGGCACTTTGGATAAATATATTGGCGACTGTATTATGGCATTTTTTGGCGCTCCTGATCCAGATCCAAGTCATGCAGCTCTGGCAGTAGCATCCGCGAAGGGAATGCTTACCCGGTTACAACAACTCAATGAAAATAATTTTTGGCAAGAACCCTTACAATTGCGTATTGCTATTAACAGTGGTAAAGCTGTAGTCGGGGATGTTGGTAGTTCTCAAAGGGTAGACTATACGGCTTTAGGAGCAACAATTAATTTAGCAGCAAGAATGGAAGGAATTTGTTCTCCTGGTGAATGTGTAATTAGTGAAGTTACCTACAAAATGCTGGCAAAAAAATCAGATTTTCACGATATTGGCGATTATCGTTTTAAAGGCATTGATCGTTCAGTAAAATTGTATCAAACTCAAATGAGTCAAATATCAGATCTGGATGCGTTGGATGATAACTAAAGATTTGCTCCGGAAAAACTGTATTTACATTTTGCAGTTTGTTTGTTAAGGTTGGTTGGCATTGCCCACCCTAAAACCTGTTCGTGAGTAATTATTTTTTCCTAACTACCAATTACTAACACTAACAGATATGATAGCTGTAACAATAGTCAGCTACCTGAAGTTTGTTTTCATGGGAGGTTACAAATGACTATAGCTACCATTAATCCCACCACTGGGGAAACGCTCAAAACCTTTGAGCCACTAAAAAATGTAGAAATTGTTGCTAAGTTAGATTTAGCAGAAAAAGCTTTTGCAGGATACCGTCACACAATTCTTAAAGAGCGATCGCACTGGTTAGAACAAGCAGCGACCATTTTAGACCAAGAAAAGGCAGATTTTGGCAAATTAATGACCCTAGAAATGGGTAAACCATTAAAAGCAGCGATCGCAGAAGTTGAAAAATGCGCCCTTGTTTGTCGTTATTACGCCGAAAATGCCCCCTGTTTTCTGGCTGATGTCACCATTAAAACTGATGCTAGTCATAGTTTTGTTAAATATCAGCCTTTAGGGGTAATTCTCGCCGTCATGCCCTGGAATTTTCCATTTTGGCAAGTTTTCCGCTTTGCAGCACCCGCACTTATGGCGGGTAATGTAGGCTTACTTAAACACGCTTCTAATGTGCCGCAGTGCGCCCTAACAATAGAAGAGATTATTAACCGTGCAGGTTTTCCCCCAGGTGTATTTCAAACATTATTAATTGGTGCTACCCAAGTTGCCGATTTAATGGCAGATGATCGAGTCAAAGCTGCTACTCTCACAGGCAGTGAAGCAGCAGGTATATCCCTTGCAGTTGCATCTGGCAAACAAATCAAAAAAACTGTTTTAGAATTGGGGGGCAGTGACCCATTTATTGTTTTAGAAAGTGCAGATTTAGAAACAGCAGTTAGCACCGCAGTAACAGCCAGAATGTTAAATAATGGACAATCTTGTATTGCCGCTAAACGTTTTATAATTGCTGAATCTGTGGCTGATAAATTTGAAAAGTTGCTGTTAGAAAAATTTCAAAGTTTGAAAATAGGAAATCCCCTAGAAGCAGATACAGATTTAGGACCCTTGGCAACTCCCAATATTCTCCAAGAATTAGACCAACAAGTTAAAAATGCGGTAAAAAGTGGTGGTAAAGTTCTCACCGGCGGACATCCTTTAACAGAAATGCCGGGGAACTTTTACCCACCGACAATTATCATAGATATTCCCGTAGATCAACCCATTGCCCAAGAAGAATTTTTTGGGCCTGTAGCATTGTTATTCCGAGTTCCTGATATCAATACTGCGATTAAATTAGCTAACGATAGTCCCTTTGGTTTAGGCGCAAGTGCATGGACAACAAATACAGAAGAACAAAATCGCCTAATTGAAGAAATTGAAGCTGGTGCAGTATTTATTAACGGCATGGTTAAATCCGATCCCCGTTTACCTTTTGGGGGAATTAAACGCTCTGGTTACGGACGTGAATTGAGTGTTCAAGGCTTACATGAATTTGTCAATGTGAAAACAGTTTGGGTGAAGTAAAAGTTCAGGAGTAGGGGCGAACGGCCGTTCACTTGTACAGGAGTTCAGGCGGAAGAGATAAGAAAGAAGAAAATTAAACAATCACCAATTACCAAACTTATGAATACCGCAGAATTGTTAGTACAGTGTTTAGAAAACGAAGGAGTTCAATATGTTTTTGGACTTCCTGGTGAAGAAAATTTGCACGTTTTGGAAGCTTTAAAAAAATCATCAATTCAATTTATTACCACCCGTCATGAACAGGGTGCAGCCTTCATGGCTGATGTTTATGGTAGGTTAACGGGTAAAGCTGGAGTCTGTCTTTCTACCCTTGGACCAGGGGCAACAAATTTAATGACAGGAGTTGCAGATGCTAACCTAGATGGTGCGCCATTAGTAGCAATTACTGGCCAGGTGGGAACAGATAGAATGCACATTGAATCCCATCAATATTTAGATTTGGTGGCTATGTTTGCCCCAGTTACTAAATGGAATAAACAGATTGTTAGACCGAGTATTACACCGGAAGTAGTGAGAAAAGCCTTCAAGCGATCGCAAACAGAAAAACCTGGTGCAGTTCACATTGACTTACCAGAAAATATCGCCGCCATGCCCGTAGAAGGCAAACCTTTAAATAAGGATAGTAGTGAAAAAACCTATGCTTCCTTTGCCAGTATTCGCGCTGCTGCTGCGGCAATTTCCCAAGCCGTTAATCCCATTATATTAGTCGGAAATGGCGCAATTCGCGCCAAATCTAGCGACGTAGTAACGCAATTTGCTACCCAAATGAATATTCCTGTTGTGAATACTTTTATGGGCAAAGGTGTTATTCCCTATACCCATCCCTTAGCACTTTGGTCTGTGGGATTACAACAACGAGATTTTATTACCTGTGGCTTTGATAATGCCGATTTAGTCATCGCCATTGGCTATGATTTAATTGAATTTTCTCCTAAAAAATGGAATCCTGAAGGCGCAATTCCCATTATCCATATTGCGGCAACTTCTGCGGAAATTGATAGTAGTTATATTCCCCAAGTCGAAGTAGTGGGAGATATTTCTGATTCTGTCAATGAAATCTTAAAATTAGCAGACCGACAAAATAAACCCAATCCTTACTCCATTGGTTTACGTTCTAACATTCGTGCTGATTATGAAGAATACGCCAAAGATGATGAATTCCCCATCAAACCGCAAAAATTAATTTATGACTTGCGGCAAGTGATGGGTCCCGATGATATTGTCATTTCTGATGTGGGCGCACATAAAATGTGGATTGCTAGACATTATCATTGTCATAGTCCCAATACTTGCATTATTTCCAATGGTTTTGCCGCTATGGGTATTGCCATTCCTGGTGCATTAGCCGCAAAATTAGTTTATCCAAATCGAAAAGTTGTGGCTGTTACTGGTGACGGTGGTTTTATGATGAATTGCCAAGAACTAGAAACAGCTTTGCGAGTAGGAACACCATTTGTGACTTTGATTTTTAATGACGGTGGCTATGGTTTAATTGAGTGGAAACAAGAAAACCAATTTGGACTAGGTAATTCATCTTTTGTCCATTTTGGTAATCCTGATTTTGTCAAATTTGCCGAAAGTATGGGATTAAAAGGTTATCGAGTTGAATCTGTAACAGACTTAGTTCCCTTACTCAAAGAAGCGCTCGCCCAAGACGTGCCAGCCGTGATAGATTGTCGAGTAGATTATCGAGAAAATCGTCGTTTTACGCAAAAAGCCGGCGAATTAAGCTGCGAAATTTAAACACTTGTAGGGGCGGGGTTTCTCCGCCCTTTATTGTATCTTAGTTTTACAAAAATCATGTAAATAGTTATAAAGTTCACGAAATAAAGGACATTTTTTTTGTAAATTTTCCGGGAATATTTTTAGTAATAACAAAGGTGTATGTAATCCTTTAGAAAATCGGACTGATTGGATATCAAAGTTTAGTTCTAGTGAAATGCTGCTATCAACTATTAGCTGAGATAATTTGTCTTGACAACAATCTCTATCTTGATCATATTTACTAAAAGATTCAGGATTATTAAGTGGGATATTTTTCTGTTTGCTTAACCAATAACGCATTTTTTCATGTCTACCGCGAAAATCTGGATGTTTAGCAATAGTATTATCCCAATCTCCAATAATCCATGATTCGATTTCTGGAGCAGCAAAAGCGATATATTGAGGAATATCATGACATTCAGTTATTTTAGATATTGCTGATATAAACTTCTCTCTTTGAGAATTAACATCTCGACAATCTAAATCATCAAAAACTAAAATTAAATCACATTTTTTGGGTTCACATTGCAAAGCAATAGGTAATTCTTGAGTAATTTGTTCAATTAAACTCTTACCTGTTTTTCCATAACCAGTCACCTTACCAGGTTTTGGTCCTGGTTTTATTCTTGCTGGTGTTTTCCGTTCAAATTGACAACCGGGAAAATTCTTTTCTAAAAAAGGAATTAATCCTCTAACTTCCGCGTCTCCACCACCTGCAAATACCCAAACTACCACGGCCATCCTCCCACAGTGGGATCTCCTACACGGTACAAATCACCTAATTGCCATCCTTCTTCTAGTTTTTGATCTAAAATTTCATGAGAGAGTGTTTTCATAGAAAAATGGGTTTTATCTTGAGAATAAAAACAATAAACATTTTCTAAGCAATCTGTAAAATGATCTAAAAGATCAGGACTATGAGTAGTGATAATAATTTGAGTTTTTCTAGCAGCTTGTTTTATCCATTCTGCTAAAATTGGCATCCAAGATACGTGCAAACCTAATTCTGGTTCATCAATAACTAATAAAGAGGGTAAAACAGGAGAATGTAATATAGTCGCCCAGCATAACATTCTTACCGTTCCATCTGACATTTCTGTAAGATAAAATGGTTCTTTAATATCTTCAAAATGCCATTCTAATGTTAATGATAATCGCCCAGAACGAACAGAACGCAGACGACGGGTTTTAGGTAAAATGGACTTCATGGCATTATTGATGCTGTCTTCAAAGTCAATATTTTCCTGGGTTAAATTCTCAAATACTAAAGGTAAATTATTTCCTGATGTAGATAAATAAATATCATTTCCTCCTATTTTTGGTTCTGAATTTCTAATTTGATGTAAATCCATGTTATTCGCATTATAAAATTGCCATTGAGAAATAAATGCAATTAACTCTCTTCTAATTTTATAACCAGGTGTAGTTATCAGTTTATTCTGACTATTTTCTAATAATTCTGGAAGTACATTTAAACCTAGAACGTTTGCAGGAATATTATCTAATACTTCAAAATGTGTTCCTGATTTCTGTTCACCTTGATTATATACTGAGATCACACCTTTACCTGTTCTTTGCAGTTTTGGATCATTAAATTTATAATAATAAAAAGGTGATAAATCTGGATTTACTAAATTATCTCCACTATATAAAGATTCTTGATGAATAGTTAATTTCTGTTTTTTCCTATCTACAAACAAATCAAGATCAAGAACTGAATTTTTTAGTTGACTCGTATCTTGTAATTGTTCTGAAAAACCATACTGAAATTTAATGACCGCAGGACTAGCAACACTATTATCTAATATTCTATCATGGCCAATTTTACTAATTGCTTCTTCAAAAGATGTAATACCACGACTTTCATCAGAAACATTAGTTAAACAATCCTTTAAAAATTTTAATGTACTGATGAAATTACTTTTTCCAGAACCATTTGATCCTATAAAAATATTAAGATTTTTTAACTCTACGGATTGAGATAACGAGAGATTTTTATAATTTTGGGTAAAAATAAATTTAAGAATTGGTTGATCCATATTTTTTCTACTAACAGAAAGATATTTTTGACTGAGAAGATTATACAATATATTTTCTGATATTTACAAGAAACATATATTATAGCGGTATGCAGTTGCATGAGATACAAATTGAAACTTAAAAATCATACAGGATAAGGCTTTTCCTCTTGCATCCCGCCCTCTGCCTCCTGCTCTAGTACAGCACTTTACTCAACTATCGGATACAATAAAAATAAATCGAACCAAAGGTAGTGTTTATGGCAACCCTACTCAGTGAAACCAAATCACAGACTGGACTGGTCATCTCTTGGGAAGCCTTACCCGATAATTTTCAGTTAGAGGATGAACCAGTGGAAAATACGGGACAACCACTATTAGCGGGGGCTTTGCGTGAAAGTTTAGAAATCAGTGGATTTATTCAACCACAGATGTTAATTGCTGCCAATTTTGGGCTTTGTGCCACATTAAATGAGCAGTTTATAGCTAAAGCACCTGATTGGGTATATGTGCCTTCAGTTAAAGAAATTTTAGCAGAACGTAAAAGCTATACACCCAATTTAGAAGGGGATATACCGGCTGTTGTAATGGAATTTTTATCAGATAAAGACGGTGGAGAATATTCAGTCAAGCGTACCTATCCGCCAGGAAGATGGTTTTTTTATGAACAAATTTTACAAGTTGGCATTTACATCATTTTTGATCCAGATGGGGGATTAATAGAATATTATCACCTGGAACATGGGCGTTATGAATTACAGCAACCAGATGAGAATGGTCGTCATTGGATTGATATAATGGGACTATTTTTAGGAACTTGGCAAGGTGCAAAGGAAGGGCGCACTGGCTATTGGTTGCGATGGTGGGATCAATCAGGTAATTTGTTACCTTGGGCTGTAGAAAGGATTAAACAGGAGTCCCAACGCGCAGATCAGGAACGCCAGGAAAAAGAACGGCTCATAACTTATTTGCGATCGCAGGGAATTGACCCCAATAATTTGCCTATAAAATAGAGGTAATTCCCATACTGAGTATGGGAACGAGAAAAATTTTTGCTCCTGGGCTTCTCTAGTCCTATTAATTAATAGATGCTGCACCAGTGCTAATTAACCGCTTTAATAAAGCCGAAGACCAACCAGTTTCTTGTAATACAGCCGATGCTGAGATATCCACATAAGACTGTTCAATAAAAGCTAAATCAATCATACAAATTCGCCCTAAAGCATCTTTTAACTCTTCTGATTTGCCCTCAGCTTTGAGTCTCTTTGCCACTTCATTAATTACGGTAGACATAGCTGGAACAATATGCTGGGGTTGAATTCCCACCTTCACATGAACCACCCCAATTTGCCAACGCCGTTGGGCATAAACAGCACCCCAATTATCAATACCCGTGAACATTTCCCCAAACCATTTGATAAATGTATCTGTAAGTCTCTGAACTCTGCCCTCAGTAGCATTAATAATCCCATTCATTTCCGCATCACGCCCTAAATATCCATAGAAATGTGCAGCCATTTCCGCTGCAATTTCTTCACCCCAAGCGGCATTTGCTTGCAAAATAGATTTATCTTCAGCGGTGAAACCAAATCTATTTTCCATTGTGGTCATAAATGCCAGAGTATCTATAGCCATAAGTCATCCTTAATATCAATATTTTTGGGTGTACCTGTCTTGTAAACAGGTTTATATTATCTACCTTTAGGTTAAATCAAAACTTTGAGGAAGTTGTGAGAATAGTCATAAAATGATACATATGAATTGTTACTGTGAATCAAAGGGAGACCATGTAGGAAATTCTTGACAATTATTCAATGCTTCCAATTCTTCTGAGGAAAGTTCGGATAAATAATCTGTTTTTTCTACTCTTGGCTGTGGATTTTCTGGATAATTAATTGCAGGTCGTGATGCTGTTTCTGGTTGTATTTGATTAGTTTCTAAATGGGTTTTCAATTCTTGAATATATTCTTGTAGATGTTCTACTACTTGTTCTTGGATATGAAAGGGAAGAGTTTCTAGTAATGAAATTAAGGCTTGGATATGAGGCGACATATAAAATTTGAAATTGGGGTTTTTTATCGTTTCTCAGTAGCGGTAATTGATGAATTACCGCTATTGTCTGATTTTTTGGTAAGTTCTGATTTTAGCTAAATTGCTCCTCTGCATCTAAGTTAAATAACATTTGGAGAGTTTGCATACATCGTCTTCTAGCTTCCAAATCTTGTTGGGCGCGTAATTGCACCATGGGATCATGAAGAATTTTATTCACTATCCCCCGTGTCAAGGCTTCAATTACTTCTTGATGCTTTTCGCCAAATTCTGAACCTAAGCGAGATAATGCTTTTTGTAATTCTTGTTCGCGGATAGTTTCTATTTTATTCCGTAGGGAACTGATTGTAGATACGGTTTCTAAACTGCGCCACCAGACATCAAAAGCTTCTAGTTCTTCATCCAAAATTTTCTCTGCTTCTTGTGCCATTTGACGGCGACTTTCATAATTTTGGGCTACAACTGCCTTGAGGTCATCAACGTTAAATGCTTTGACATTTACCAATTCATTTACATCTGCATCTACATTTCGAGGTACAGAAATATCAAATAACATCAAAAGTTGATGTGTTTCTAAGACTTGTTCTAATTTAGCTCGATCTAAAATTGGTTCTGTGGAAGATGTACTAGTAAATACTATGTCACTAGCGGCAACCACTGACATCATTTCTGGGAGTAAATGGATTTGTATAGGTTGTTCCGGGAACTGTTTCGCTAGTTCTTCAGCGCGGCCACGGGAACGATTAACAATACTAATTTGAGTTGCACCTTTAGAAATGAGGTGTTGTACAAGTAACCGGGACATTTTCCCAGCACCGAGAATAGACACACGATATGTAGATAAGTCTTCTACCTTCATCTGTGCTAATTCTACGGCGGCGGAACTAATGGAAACTGCACCTGTACCTATACTGGTTTCTGTGCGAACTCGTTTACCTGCGGTTAGGGCTTGTTTAAATAAGCGATTTAAGATGGTTTTGATGCCATTAAATTGCTGTCCGAGTTTGTGGGTATTTTTAACTTGGGCGAGAATTTGACCTTCACCTAATACCAAACTATCCAAACCAGCGGCAACTCGGAGAATATGCGTCACTGCATCAGCATGGAGCAACATAAATAAATGGTGTCGCAAAGATATGATGGGGACTTTGCTATGTTCAGAAAGAAACTGAGTTACTTCTTGAATACCCTGGGTAGTTTCGTTGCTAACAATGTAAATTTCTAAGCGGTTGCAAGTGCTGACAATAGCGACTTCATCAATATGAGGATAACTCAGAAGTTGGGCGATCGCACTTTCGGTTTGAGGTTCAGGAATACTTAATTTTTCTCTAACTTCTACAGGGGCTGTTTTATGACTTAACCCCACCACTGCAATATTCATTTCTTAAATAGGTAATTGTTAATGGGTAATGGGTAATAGGTAATGGATAATAGGTAATGGGTAATAGGTTTGTTCATTCTGGACTCCACACCCTATCACCAATTACCAATCACCAATCACCAATCACCAATTCTTAGTGCAATTGAATAACTTTGGGTTGCTCGGCCATGTGAATGGTATCTACAAAGCGGGCAGTTTTAGACTGGGTAGAAATAACCAAGCTTTGAGTTCTAGCACCACCGTGGAAGAAGCGTACACCTTGCATCAAGTTACCACTGGTGATACCGCAAGCAGCAAAAAGAACTGTTTCGCCAGATGCCAATTCATGAGCATCATAAACCTTATCTGGGTCAGTGATACCCATAGAAGTTAGACGATCTATGTTTGCTTCTTTGCTTTCGCCGATCAAACCTGTTTTTACAACTGCTGGATCGTAAATTAACTGACCTTGGAAGTGTCCACCTAAAGCACGCATAGCTGCGGCGGAAATTACACCTTCGGGAGCAGCACCAATACCCATGAGTGCATGAACGTTAGTACCAGAAAAACCGCAAGATAAAGCTGCACCTACGTCACCATCAGAAATTAATTGCACTCTTGCGCCGGCTTCACGAATTTCTTTGATTAAATCGTTGTGACGTTCGCGCTTCATGACAATGACTACAAGTTCTTCAATGGAGCGACCTAGACACTCAGAAATAATCTTGAGGTTTTCTGTAGCTGATTTGTTGATATCAACTTTACCCTTAGCTGCTGGTGGTGCAGCTAATTTCTTCATGTAGAAGTCAGGAGCAGCAAATAAACCACCTTTTTCAGAAATTGCTAAAACGGCCATTGAACCGGGTTGTCCGTAAGCTACGAGGTTTGTACCTTCGCAGGGGTCAACAGCAATATCAATTTCGACTAATTCATCAGGTTTACAGAAGTTTTTAGCATCTTCACGAGTACAGATCCCAACTTCTTCACCGATGTAGAGCATAGGGGCATCATCCCGTTCCCCTTCACCGATCACAATGCGTCCACGCATCTGGATTTTGTTCATCCGTTCACGCATAGCTTCCACTGCTACTTGGTCAGCAATGTTCTTTTCGCCTTTACCCATCCACTTTGCAGAGGCGATCGCAGCTTGCTCAACTACTTCAATAATCTCTAAACCAATTGTATTTTCCACGGAATCTGCCCTCTATATTGCTTGTCTTAGCGTCGTTTTCTTAGCTATTTCAGTTTTCAAGTTTACCAAAATGCGGTGCTTTCATAAAAAAGACTTTGAGTATTAGCCTTGTTAAGTTTTGCAACAGTCAACAGGAGCAGGGGGGCAGAGGTCAGCAGTCAACCGCCATCACTACTTATTCATCACCGGAGAATAATTGAGTAAATGTCCCTAGCAGGTTAAGATAGTTTTGGTGACAGCCTCTCCACTGTTCCTTACGAGGCTTTTATGGCAGCAAATCTCAAACAAATAGCCAAGTACCTAGATAATCTTGGTTGGGACTACCGTTTTGATGAAGACGAAGACCGCATTATTACAGGTGTTGAAGCTGAAAACATCGAAGATTTCCTCATAGTCGTTCAACTGGATGAAGAAGGAAAATTTTTTCGGCTATTTGCACCGCAGGTTTTGGCGGAAGTCAAAGACCATCCCCATAAAAATGCTATCCTCCAGACGATGCTGGCCATTTCCTGGGAAACAAAAATGCTGCAATGGGAATATGATCCATCCGATGGTGAAATCCGCGCTATCATTGAATTTCCCCTAGAGGATTCCATGCTAACAGAAAGACAATTTAACCGTTGCTTAAGCGGATTAATCCAAATTGTGGATACTATTGCTCTGCCACGATTGCAGGAAGTAATGGAAACAGGAGAAGATCCGGGGAATTTAGACTTAGGAGAAAGGTTATTATTAAGTATTCAAGAACAAGCTCCCGGATTATTAGAACTCCTAGAAAAAGCCATGGAAGCGCGGAAAAAGCGCGGTAGTTTTCCCGATGAATAAGCGGATCACTACCACAATCACTACAAGGCAAAGTGATAACCTGATCATATAGTGAAATTTTGTAGGTCTGGATTTTTATGACATCCTATGCAACCTCCTCTGCTAAAGCAGAAATGAGCGAACTCCGGCGGCTGAAAAGTTTACTACCGCCAGAATTACAAAGTTGGGTATCAGTTGAAGGTACAACTGAGGTGAATCCATCTCTGATCCGTTGTGAGGAAATTGGTAAAGACCAAGTAGAAATTCAAATTGACTTGGTAAAATGGGATGCTCTAGCAATGGATCAGCGTAATTTGTTGTTTTGGCACGAAGTTGCTCGCGTTCAAAACGATACCATTCCCAAAGATGGTTGGGAAATGGCAGCGTTGGCTATTGGTTTAGGTGGCGCTGTGGGTGAATTATGGGTACAGGATGGATTATTGCTAGTATTAGCTTTAGCCCTTTGTGGTGTTTCCGGTTGGCGACTCTATCAAAAAAATAATGGGGATAAACAAATTAAAGAATTGCTAGATGCTGACGAAAAAGCGATCGCTCTAGCAACTCGTTTTGGTTATAGTTTACCTAATGCCTATAAAAGTCTGGGTAGTGCCTTAAAAACTTTGGTAGAAAATACTCCTAGCAAACGTCAGCGTTCTCGATATGAAGCTAGACTTTCTGCTCTTAAACGCAGCGCTAACAAGGCCAAAGCTAAATCCAGAAATGAGGATTCTGGTATGTGATTTAGTTTTAATGCCCCCTAACCCCCAAGTCTGGGGGAATAGTGAATGTACACCGTAGGTACTTCAAGTGCAGGGCTAATTTTGAAAACCAAAATACATTGATAGTTAACTTTTTGAAAATGATCAATATTTCCAGAAATACCAATACTTTATTTGCCTTAATGGTTTTAACTTGTTTGGGAAATTTTCAAGATATAGCCTTAGCTGGGGTGAAAAATCCGCCGCAAATAGCAGTTAAACAGGAATTAGCACAAAAAAGTACCCAGTCTCACCCAGTTTTTAAACCAGTTTTATCGCACCTCAAGGCAAAAACCAAAATAAAGATATTATTACCCCAGTATGTGATTGAATCAGATGGGGAAAATCCCCTTTACGCTATTATCGAAACTTCTACAAAAAATAAGTATGAAATATTACTAGGTTTTAGCCCTAACTGTTCAGGTGGAACGGCCTGCCGTCTTGGTATCATTACCGGAGAAAAAATAACAAATACAACACCTAAATTAACTGGTAAACCTGTATCTTTAGCTAAAAATATTACTGCCTATTTTACAGATTTTCGTTGTGGCGCTAACTGTTCAGATGCTACCTTAACCTGGAGACAACAGGGTGTACAATATGGGATTGGCTTAAAAGCAGGTAATATAAATTCTTTAATTAAAATGGCAAAATCAGTGATTGCAATCTAGCCAAGCAGCAATTCTTATTTTGAAATAAATATAGCAGGGAATAGGGAACAGGGAACAGGGAACGGAGTTGAAAGTTATGAGAGTGTA
>NZ_PGEM01000058.1:25954-45049 GCF_002934005.1 Cuspidothrix issatschenkoi CHARLIE-1
CTACGAGGAATGATCAGCAGCTTACAGCGGTTTCTTGATGAGGTTGTAATTCAGTAAAAAAATAGAAACTTAACACTCAACTAAGGTGGACTTGACAGGCAATCAATTACATCCGATCTCAATATTGCTTCCCTTTCTTTCCAATCGGTAGAAACTTCTGGCTGTGAGTTCAAAGACCTCCAACAACAAACAATGAGATTAAGGCGAAAACACTTTAACATGAAGCAAAACACGAGGAAGCTAAATACTAATAATTGATTGCCACCACACTAGAGTAGGAGGTACAAACTCTAATGAGAAATTCTTATTTAAGGTTTAACTCTTAACCTTCTTGTACCATGCTTTTAATTTAGCATGACTTTTTTCCCCTGTGTAATATATTTACGAAACGTGAGATTCATTAATATATTGCAACAATTGTGAAATGTTTCTTAAAATTGCCTTGAATTTTCAGGTTGTATCTGATTTAAGTGCATACAGCTATATTTTTGATACTAGATTTATTCTGTTGGCCGAAGGTCAGGTAAAATCGCTGAAATGTTGATTTTTTCGTTGCGATAGCGAAGCGTGGCGGTAGCCATACTTCGGTCGCTTGCTGGGTAAGGGTTTCAGGGTTTTTTCATCGCTGTCGGTTAGGGGTTTTGCCTCTTTTTTTCCTGACCTATGGCTAACACCACGCTTCGCTATCGGAAACTGCCTCTAGACACCTTGCTGGGTAAGGGTTTAAAATGGAAGGACCGCTTCCTTCACCGGAAGTGGAATTAATGGAAACAGCCGGTCCTTCGGGTTATCAGTCCCGTCGGAACAACCGCTTCCTTCACCGGAAGTGGAATTAATGGAAACTCTTAACTTAAAGAATTCTTCTTCAAGTTCCCAGTAGGCAACCGCTTCCTTCACCGGAAGTGGAATTAATGGAAACAAAAACAGTGTTAGAGTAGAGTTTGATTTAAAGTGACCGCTTCCTTCACCGGAAGTGGAATTAATGGAAACCATAGTTGGGTGAGTGTACCAAGAGTCATTTCCTTTGACCGCTTCCTTCACCGGAAGTGGAATTAATGGAAACGACCGGGTTAGACTGCCAGAACTAATTAGCAATATCAGACCGCTTCCTTCACCGGAAGTGGAATTAATGGAAACTTGCTTTCAACTTTAACCTCATTCCCGCCTTAGCAAGACCGCTTCCTTCACAGGAAGCGGAATTAATGGCAACGAAAGAAACCTTCTGTTAAAATGGGGTATTCTTTACCCCTTCCTTCATAAGAAGTGGAATTAATAGAAACCACCTATGGAAATTATTATTGGTTGGTTGTATCCCAAGTTGATGAGTACCTACGGCGATCGCGGCAATGTGATCACCATCGAACGACGCGCCCAATGGCGGGGTTATGATGTCACAGTATTACCCCTGGATCAAAATTCCACCGCAGCAGATATTAAATCAGTAGATATAATTGTTGGTGGTGGCGCACAGGATCGTCAGCAAGAAATTGTTATGCGTGATCTGCAAGGGGCAAAAGCCCAAGCCATGCGGGATAAAATCGAACATGGTACGCCAGGGGTTTTTACCTGTGGTTCTCCCCAACTGCTAGGCAATTATTATGAACCAGCTTTTGGACAAAGAATTAAAGGTTTAGGAATATTAGATTTAGTTTCCGTTCATCCTGGGGAAAATATGAAAAGATGTATTGGTAATTTAGTGATAGAAGTTACAGCTTCTCCGTTAGCCCAGGAACTAGAAGCAATGACAGGAACAAAACCTTATTTAGTGGGGTTTGAAAATCACGGAGGCCGGACGACCTTGGGGAAAGTGGAAGCCTTGGGGCGTGTGGTCTATGGTTTGGGCAATAATGGAGAAGATGGAACAGAAGGGGCATTTTATCAAAATGCGATCGCTACCTATTCCCACGGACCATTATTACCAAAAAATCCTTTCGTTGCTGATTGGTTAATTCAAACTGCATTAAGGTTAAAATATCAACAGGAAATTAAACTTTCACCTTTAGATGATACCTTGGCTATGGAAGGAAGAGAAGCCATGTTTAAACGTTTAAAAGTTAATTTACCCACTGGGGCTGGCATTGGATAAAGATGCAAATGTTATTTTGTAGTCTAAGATCCCCGACTTCTGTGATCAATTCATCATTTATGGACACAGTAAAAGAAGTCGGGGATCTGGGTATGAACGAGTGCTATAGCTGAATACTTACCGAACAGGGAATTTATCTGAGGGCAAAATGTAACTTTTCCAATAATTCTTCATTAGAGTATGGTTTTAATAAAATTCCTGTCACTTGAGTTTCATCATTGCCTTCTAATAAGTGCTGTATATTACGTCCGCTACAAGCAATAATTTTGACTTGAGGATTAATTGTTTTTAAGGTACGAATGGCAGTATTTCCATCCATTTCCGGCATCATCATATCCATCAAAACTACTTTAATCTGATCTTGATATTGGGCATAAATCGTAATCGCTTCCATGCCATTTTTCGCCGTGATACTTTGATAATTGTAGCTTTCTAAAACGGCTTTTGTAACTTCTCGAATTGCTTCTTCATCATCTACTAATAAAATTAGTTCTCCCTGTCCTTGGTGTATTGCTTGATTATCAGTATCTACAGGAATGATTTTTTGGTTTACTGATGGAAGAAATATCTGAAACGTACTGCCTTGACCAACTTTACTATTAACATTAATGCACCCTTTATGGCTTTTAATAATCCCTAATACTGTTGATAATCCTAATCCTGTACCTTTACCAAAATCTTTAGTCGTAAAAAATGGTTCAAATATTCTTTCTAATGTTTTAGGTGCCATTCCCGTACCTGTATCTCTCACAGTAATCACAATATAATTGCCAATTTGGACATCACAATTTCTCCGCATCATCTCTTCATTAATGTACAAATTTTCTGTAGAAATAGAGAGATTACCACCATTAGGCATAGCATCACCAGCATTAACAATTAAGTTCATTAATACTTGATGTAGTTGGGTTTCATCACCAGAAACCGTCCATAATCTAGGAGCAAGATCGGTAAAGAATACAATAGATTTTGGTAATGTTTGTATAGAAAACTGAATAATATCATTAATTAAATCATTAACTTGCAAAATTGTATATTTCCCTTCAACTCCCCGTGCAAAAGATAACATTTGTTTAACTAAAGCCGCCCCTTGTTTAACATTATTTTCAATCATTGTTAGCATTTCATCATGACGAGCTTTATCTTGAGCTAATCTCCCTTTAAGTAGTTGAGCAGAGCCTAAAATCGGGGTCAAAATATTATTAATATCGTGGGCAATACCACCAGCTAATGTACCGATACTTTCCATTCTTTGAGCGCGGAAAAATTGCTTTTCTAGTTGCTTCTTTTCTGTAATATCAGTATCTACTGTTAGAATAGCTTTAGGTCCTCCATGAGCATCTAACATTAATGTCCAGCGACTTTGAACTATAATTTCTTCCTTTGATTTTGTCTGTTTACGTAATTCACCTTCCCAATATCCAGATTTAAATACAGCTTTTAGAGCGACAATTTCTTGCTCATAGCTAATAGATTTATAGAAAATATCCTTAATATTTTTTCCTAAAACTTCCTGATTTTCCCAACCATATATTTTTTCTGCACCCTGATTCCAAAATAATATTTTAGTTTCAAAATCACGAACAAAAATCCCATCTGTAGCAATATTTAAAAGAGCAGCTTGTTCTGATAATTGTTGTTCTATTTCCTTACGTTCAGAGATATCTCTAGTTGTGCCAATTATCCTTTGTGGTTGACCATTTTCATCATTGTGAACTTTACCTCTAGAACTCAACCAATGGACACTACCATCACTCCACATCACCCGATACTCACAAACAAAATCAACTTTTTTCTCAATAGCATTAATTATACCTTGCCGAAAATGCTCACGTTCTTCTGGATAGATGAAATTCCAAAAATTTTCATCAATTGTAAATACATTACAACTAGTTAAACCGTACATTTGAGCCATATTGGAAGATAACACAATTTGATTAGTGTTAATATCCCAATCCCATATCCCAATATTACCTGCTTCTAATGCTAAGGTCAGTCGCGCTTCACTTTGCTCTAAAGACCTTTGAATTTTTTCCCGTTCAATAACTTCCTGTTGTAATCGCTCATTAGCAATCACCAATTCAGACGTGCGTTTCGCTACCCGCATTTCTAAAATATCGCTATCTTGGCGTAATCTTGCTTCTAATTGTTTGCGATCTCTAATATCACATATTGACCACAAATAACCCGTAGTGTTACCTTGATTATCTATGAAAGGACTAACTCTCATACTACTAGGAAATGGCGCATCTTCACGAGGCTGTAAATAAATTTCCCATTCCTGTAAATGATCTAATTTTTTTAATCGAGACTGATATTCAGAACGATATGGTTTAGCAATGTAAATCCATAAAGGTTTACCAATCAGCCTATTTTGACGAACACCTAGCAAAGATTCCATGGCATAATTAGCTTCTTGAATGACCCCTAAAACATTAGTAAGCACATAACCATTGGGAGCAAAGTGAAATAAATTTTGATATCGTTGCCGTTCTGCTTCGGTAATTTCACGAGCTAGGATAAGTTGTTCATTTTGTTTACGTAGTTCTTCTTCTGCAATTTGCAATTCTTCTAAAGTTTCCTCAAGTTCTTGATTTATTTCGTGGTAAGAATGAAGTTTATTTCTAGTTCTTTTTTGGCAATTATGATTAATTTGCTGGTGATTGATTCCACTATGTTCTAAATTTGAATTTGTTAAATTTTCCTTGAATGTCTCAAATATATTAACTATTGTTTCTATATCTAAAACTTGCAGTAAGTTTTTATTAGTCACTATACCTATTAATTTATCTTTGTTATCTACTATTGGTAAATGATTAATACAATAGTGTCCTAAAAGTTCTAATACTATAAAAATATGATTGGATTCAGATTCTTTTAAGGTAATTACTGGTTGAATCATTACTTCAGTGATTTTTACCGTTGATAAGTTAATATTTAAAGCAATTACTCTCAATACATCATTGATAGTGAATATTCCTTTTAATTTCCCATCATCTACTACTAAAACATAGTCATTATCTCTCTGAATGACTTGATTATCTGTAATAATATGATCTTGTTTTCGATTCATTAAATGAATAGCATCTATGACAGAACTATCAGGACTAATAGTTAATGGAGAATAATTAATAATTTGTTGTAAATTAGGTATATCCATAAGTTGGTGATTATATACGTCGCATAATCAGTCTAAGGAATGAATTTAATGGATAGATGTGAGTCAGGTAAGGTCATATCTAGGAATTACGCACTATACAAATTAACCATGATGTGCATGAACGAAAATCCGTCTTTTCAGGCTTTTGGCGATTAACTTCTGTTCAATAGCGAACTGCTTGCAGCAGCACTTCGCTATCGCTTAAAAATCATCAAAAAATAACCTTAAAATGCCCAAAACCATACCCCATATTTGGTTGATCCTGTCAATGCGTAAGTCCTAATATCAATAAAATGAACCAGGTTTGCACCCTTACGGGTTCGCCAGTCACTCATAGGGGAAACCCCAAAGACCGCGCTGGCTCACCAACTAGAGTAGAGGCTTTAACTCCTGTAGCGTTACCTTGGGGATGCCCTCCCCTAGTTTCGACCTTATTTAGCTAATTTTGGCGTTTTGCCCTTTAACCCAATCATTAATTTCAGAGCAAATATTTTGAGAATAGGAACTCGTTGCATCAGCCATAAACCTAAACGGCGAATTATTACTACTGGTAACAAATTATTAGAAAAAACCCGATCTAATAAATCCGTAAAACCTAAAATTGCTAGATTTTCTTTTTTTCGCCACCCTTCATATTGTTTAAGAATGGAGATATTCCCAATATCTTGGTGATTTTTAGATGCTGTATGGATAATTTCTGCTAAAGCGGCTGCATCACGAATACCCAAATTCAAACCTTGTCCGCCCACAGGGTGACAGTTATGGGCTGAGTCACCAATTAATGCTAACCGGGGTAAAACATAGCGATCGCTCTGCATTAATTGTACTTGAAAAATAAACCTCTCTCCTAATAATTCTAATTTCCCTCCATGTTGACCATAGCGTTTACTCAGTTCCGCTAAAAATTCCTCATCATTCAAAGCACACAAGGCTTTTGCTTCTTGATGAGGTGCTGTCCAAACAATGCGACAACGATTTCCCGGTAAAGGTAAAATGGCGAATGGTCCACTAGACCAAAATTTTTCATAGGCGGTATTACTGTGGGGTTGTTCTGGTTTCACAAAAGCCACAATACAAGATTGCCAATATTTCCAACCTTTGGTTTTTATCCCCGCAGCTTCCCGAATTGGCGACTTTGAACCATCGGCAGCTACTAATAGTTTACTGCGAATTTCTTGGGTAGTTTCGTTAATTTTAATGGTAATTTTAACTATATCTAACTGATTTGCGGTTTTGATCACTTCCGCCGGACAAAGATATGTAACATTGGGGCAATTATGAACAAATTGCTGTAAAGGTTCTAAGAGTGCATAGTGTTCTGCCACATAACCTAATTCTGATGTTCCTAAATCGGCAGTTTGGAATTTAACGACATCAGGATAATCAGCATCAGACAAACAAACTTGGTTATATTTTTCAATATTCGGGAGTATCTTGTCCCAAATTCCAATTCCTTGAAAAATCCGCGCTGATAACATATGTACAGCATAGGCTTGACCTTTAGCCACTGCGGCTGATGTCACTTTAGCTTCAATTAAGAGAATATTTAAACCAGAATCTTTTAATGCTGCGGCCAAAGTTAAACCGACTATACCACCACCAACAATCACTAAATCATAATCATATCCCCAGTTATCTCTGATGGTGATCTGGGAATTGGCAAGAGTAGGAGTTAACTGCAAAATGGACATTGTGAATATAAGTTACAAGATTTTCTAATTTTATTGTGACGCGATCGCCCTCAAAAAATCAAATGTAAGAATTCAACATTAGGGGTGAACAGCCAGCCGTTTGCCCCTACTCCCTCCTGATAGCGTTCACGTAGTGTGAGGAAGGCATAGCGTGGTGTTAGCCATGGTCCTGAACTCCTGCTATATCTCACTTTCACCTACTTACATACTCATATTCATCAATCCCTCGGCCATTTCAAAGTTAGCTGTGACGTTTTGCACATCATCTAACCCTTCTAATGTATCAATTAACTTAAACAGCGATTTAGCCTGATCCCCATCGGTCACTTCTACCTGATTACCAGGAATCCAACGCAATTCGATATCTGTAATTTTAAACCCTTTTGCTTTCAATGTTTGACTAAGTTTTTCTAAACTTGCCACTGCCGTAAATACCTCAGCAGTTTCATCTTCAATCATTTCATAGGATTGGGCATTTCCTTCTAAGGAAGCTTCTAAAAGCTGTTCTTCGTCTACCACACCTGCAACCACACAAACCCCTTTTTGGGAAAACATCCAACTCACACAACCTGTTTCTCCCAAATTACCGCCATTTTTACTAAAAGCCACCCGCAAATCAGCAGCCGTGCGATTACGATTATCTGTGAGAGCTTCAATTAAAATGGCCACGCCACCTGGACCATAACCTTCATAGCGAATTTCTTCTAAAATATTATTATCGCTGAAAGTACCTGCACCTTTAGCAATCGCTCTTTCAATATTATCATTGGGAATTCCCGCCGCCTTAGCCTTATCTATCGCTGTCCGCAATTGAAAATTCCCTGCTGGATCTGGTACACCATTTCTAGCTGCTACAATAATCGCCCGTGATACTTGGGTAAAAATATTTCCTCTCTTAGCATCTACTACCGCTTTCTGGCGCTTAATATTTGCCCATTTGCTATGTCCTGCCATAATCAAACAATATTCATACTCTCTTCAAAATATACAGGGAATGGGGAACGGGGAACGGGGAATTGGGAATTGGGATTTTTGTTCCTCCTGACTCGGTGACTCGGTGACTTCTGAACTCCTACTTAATTATTTACCTGCATTAATCTCTGTTTCAATCTTTCTGCTTCACCGAAATCAACTAAACAGCCTTTTTCTAATAGAAAAGCACCATCACAATAATTTAACTCTTCTAAACGATGAGTTACCCATAAAGCCGTAATACCGCGACTTTTAACGAGATTACGTACACTAGCGACTAAATCCAGTTGACTATCTGGATCTAATAAAGCGGTGGGTTCATCTAATAACAAGACATCACAATGACGAGCGATCGCCCCAGCAATTGCTACTCGCTGTTTTTGTCCACCAGAAAGGGCATAAATCGGCCGTCGCTGTAGATGCAACAAATTTACAGCCGTTAAAGCTTCTTCAACTCTGGCTTTTACCATAGCAGGTAATAACTTTTCTGCCACTAACCCAAAGGCCACATCAGCACCAACCGTTGGCAGTACCAGTTGATGATCAGGATTTTGGAACACAAAACCCACAGGAGGTACAGCCATTACTTCCCCAGATTCGGGAGTTAATAAACCCGCTATTAATCTTAGAAGCGTAGATTTGCCACTGCCATTTGTTCCTAGAAGCATCCAAAACTCACCTTTAGGTACTTGAAGGGAGCAAGATTTAATTACTTGCTCCCCATTAGGCCAAAAGAAGTTTAAATTATTAACTTCGATGCCTACTGCTGTCATTTTTACACCTTGGGTTATTCAGTAGCACTAAAAGCGGCAAAACCAGGTGCTCTACCACTGCTAGTAGCTGCACTATCTTTTTGGATAATCTGGACTCCCGAAATTTCACTAGCACGCACAGCAATCTTTTTCTCTGTTTTGCCCTCGCACTTGAGTTCCACAATATCAGGATTTCCAGAACGCATTGCCGCCAAAATTAGCTGATAGACAGCTTCGGCATCTTCAGTAGACTTACGTTGTACTGATATGGGAAAAGCAGTATTTCTGATGCTTAGGTCAATGGTAAACATTTAGAATTAATCAATTTTCACTGTACAAACCATTCTAGCGTCATATAGTGAACAGTTGACACTCCCCGGTCTGAAGAAACTTTTCTGTTTCAAAACTTGTGTTGAGTTAAGTCGAAACATTTTCAAAATAAAAATTTTTTTCTAGCCCACTAGCGAAAATAGAGATTTTCACCTATTATGATAGAAAGCGTAAAAAATTGTAAACTAGATTGACAATCTGGTTAATTTTCTGTAATGGCCAAAATTTGCCATCTATAGACGCATAAAATCCGTACTTATAAAACATTTCGGAGATTTACTCTCATGACCATCGCAGTTGGACGCGCCCCCAGTAGAGGGTGGTTTGACGTATTAGACGACTGGTTGAAGCGCGATCGCTTCGTATTCGTAGGTTGGTCAGGAATATTACTATTCCCTTGTGCCTTCCTTGCGTTGGGCGGTTGGTTAACCGGTACAACCTTCGTCACCTCCTGGTACACCCATGGACTAGCTTCCTCCTACTTAGAAGGAGCTAACTTTTTAACAGTTGCAGTATCCACACCCGCAGACAGCATGGGACATTCCCTGTTGTTCCTGTGGGGTCCTGAAGCTCAAGGTGACTTTACCCGTTGGTGTCAACTGGGTGGTTTATGGCCTTTCGTAGCCCTCCACGGTGCTTTCGGTTTAATTGGCTTCATGTTACGTCAATTTGAAGTAGCACGGTTAGTAGGCTTACGTCCCTATAACGCCCTCGCTTTCTCCGGTCCTATCGCTGTATTCGTCAGCGTTTTCCTGATGTATCCTCTAGGACAATCTAGCTGGTTCTTTGCACCCAGCTTTGGAGTAGCCGCAATCTTCCGTTTCCTATTGTTCTTACAAGGTTTCCACAACTGGACCCTCAACCCCTTCCACATGATGGGTGTAGCGGGAATCTTAGGTGGTGCGTTACTTTGTGCCATTCACGGTGCGACAGTAGAAAACACCCTATTTGAAGACGGTGAAGCTTCTAACACGTTCCGCGCCTTCAACCCCACCCAAGCTGAAGAAACCTACTCCATGGTGACAGCAAACCGTTTCTGGTCACAGATTTTCGGTATTGCTTTCTCCAACAAACGTTGGTTACACTTCTTCATGTTGTTTGTACCCGTTACAGGCTTGTGGATGAGTGCCGTCGGTATCGTTGGTTTAGCATTAAACCTCCGGGCTTATGACTTCGTTTCCCAAGAATTACGGGCAGCAGAAGATCCAGAGTTTGAAACTTTCTATACCAAAAACATTTTGTTGAACGAGGGTATCCGCGCTTGGATGGCTCCTCAAGACCAACCCCACGAACAATTTGTATTCCCTGAAGAAGTGCTACCTCGCGGTAACGCTCTCTAAGAAGGCGTAAAGGAGTTCAGAAGTTATAGAATAATAAGTAAACATAGAAAAGTATGTATGATTACTTATTTAATATTATAAAATACTGAACTCCTTTTTAAAATTTCTGTGCTATAGTATTTCAAGGTTATAAACCAAGAGTATTTTACTCTCCCCTTTTTGAAACGAAGACCGTTTAGGCAATAAGGAGGTGATGCCCATGATAGAAAGTAGTAAAACCATGGGTCATCAGGTTGCAGTTAGCCGGCTGCGCGCCGGGGCTGTTCTCTAAAAGTTAGCCTTAGTTCTCTTGAGATACTAAGTTAGCTCAATTAGCTAGGCTGAAAATCGGAGTTCCTTCCGGCAGTCTGGTTGCAATCTGAAGACCCGCTAGACCGCCCTGAATTAGATTATCTAATCCAGGGCGGATAGTTTTTATTAACAGTTTCCTAAACAAGTTTTTTCCTAATGAGTAAGATATAAGGACTCAAAATGGTGATCTGCAAAAACTAACCCAACTTTGAAAACTAAAATTGTCTAAGTCGAGTTCAGAACACCCAACACTAATATTGAAGCGATTTAACTGGATTTATCTTTGTTCAACGTAAGACTATTGATTAATAATCAGCCATCCTAATTTATAGGACTTAGGCACTATACAAATTCGCCATGATGTGCATCAACAAAAATCTGTCGTTTCAGGCTTTTGGCGATAAACTTACGTTCAATAGCGATAGCGAAGATATGCTGCAAGCAGTTCGCTAAAAGATTATCAAAAAATTTATCAAAAAATCGGGTTTAAATCCCTGAAGGTCATACCCTCTATTTGGTATTTCCTGTCGCATACGTCAGTCCTAATTTATAGCTTAGAGATTTAGCAGAAAAAAATAGACTATCACTAATAAAACGATGATAGTGAAAGTTATTAATTTTTAGTATTTTTTACAACACAGCTATATTTTTGATTGCCCAAGCTTATTTACTCAAGATACTAGATGAGACTAGCTTGTAGTTAACGTAAATGCGTCAAATTTACCATGTCTAAACAATAATATATTACCAGAAAATTGACATTTACTTAATGAGAAAATCTTATCTTGATCATTAGCAAAAAATATAATATAATGAGGACATATGATTAAAAGTTTTTGCATAAGTTAATTGCATAAAAATTTAACAATTTGTTAATCAATTGTTAGCTTTGTGAAAACTAAAATAGTGTTAATGGCAGCCATGCCCAATACACAGGTTTCAACAAGATGTCGCATTTCTAAGCAATCAACTACAGCTAACTTGAATTTATTCATATACGGTGTGAGGAGAAAAGGAAAAATGTCTAATATCTTGTGGAAATCCCTGGTGGTTAGCCCAGTATTTTTAGGAGCAGCGTTGTTAGTATCGTCAACAGCGATCGCTACACCCGCCACAGGCAACGCAAATCCGACTACCACCAAGGAAGCATTATCCCTAGAAACTTCCGCTACAAAAGAAGTTGCCCCACAGTCACAAGCAGTAGCACCAGAAAGCAAAGAAGCTCAACTTTTAGCTCAAGTTAACCGCTACAGCAACGAAAACAACAATTCTCTATCTCAGGTAACATCAGTTTCTCAATTTACCGATGTGCAACCTACAGATTGGGCATTCCAAGCCTTACAGTCCTTAGTAGAAAGATACGGTTGTATTGCTGGTTATCCCAATGGCACATTTCGCGGTAATCGTGCTTTAAGCCGTTATGAATTTGCCGCTGGTTTGAATGCTTGTTTAGATCGTGTAAATGAATTGATTGCCACAGCAACTGCTGATATGGTAACAAAGCAGGATTTAGCAACATTACAGCGTTTACAAGAAGAATTTTCTGCTGAACTAGCAACTTTACGCGGTCGTGTAGATTCTTTAGAAGCAAGAACTGCTGAATTAGAAGCTAATCAATTCTCTACTACTACTAAACTCAAAGGTGAGGCTATTTTTGCTGTCACTGATGCTTTTGGTAGTGAAACAGGCAAAGCTAACCGTGCAGTTTTCCAAAATAGAGTTCGTCTAGGTTTGGAAAGCAGCTTTACAGGTAAGGATGTATTAACAACCCGTTTAGCGGCTGGTAATGCTCAAGGCTTTCAGTTCCGAAGTAATACTCCTGCTCCTGATGGCACTCCTATTGCGGCTGGTGGAGTTGGTAGACAAACCTTTGAAGTGGGTAGCACTACTCCTGCTAACACCGTCAGAATTGACAAATTAACTTATGAAGCACCTATAGGACCAGCAAGAGTGTATATTGCGGCTACTGGTGGACAACATAGCGATTACGTATCCGTTAATAACCCCTACTTCTTCGATAAAAGCGATGGTGGTAAGGGTGCTTTAAGTACCTTTGCCTCTGAAAATCCTATTTATCGCATTGGTGGTGGTTCCGGTATTGCGTTGAATGTACCTTTTGGTAAACCTGGTGATAGCTTTTTAAAGCCAAGTTCTATCACATTAGGTTACTTAGCTACCAATGCCAATAATCCTGCCCCTGGTCAAGGTTTATTCGATGGTAACTATGCAGCTTTAGGTCAGTTAAACTTTAACGTTGGTAATCGCGTTGCTTTAGCTGCAACCTATGTACATGGTTATCATGGCGCAGGTAGCACCTTATTTGATACAGGACTTGATGGTGGTGCTGTAGTAGGAACTGCAGAAGCTAATACTCTCACTCCTGGCCTTCCTCCTGCCGTGCTTGCTGGTCCTAGCTCTAGTAACTCCTACGGTATCTCTGCTGCTTTCAAACCTAGCAATAAACTTTCTGTCAGTGGTTTCGTTTCCTATCATGACATTGTGAGTGAAGTGGGTACTGGCAGTAGAGAAGCTTGGAGTTATGGACTTGGTGTAGCTTTACCTGATTTTGGTAAGCCAGGTAACGTTTTAGGTATCTTTGGTGGCGCTCAACCCTATTCAGTGGTTGGTGCTAGTAATCAAACACCATTCCAAGTTGAAGGCTTCTACAAATATCGTCTCTCCGATAATATCTCTATTACTCCCGGAGTTATTTGGGTTAAATCTCCTGGACAAACTAATAATAGTAATGATGCCTTTATCGGTACACTCAGAACCACTTTCAGCTTCTAAACAGTTAAAAGTCTGTTAATCAATCTATAATTTATTTTACCCTGCCATGAGGCGGGGTTTTTTTGTGGCTAGATAAACCCCAGTGAAGAACCGGAGTATACTGGAAAAAAGTTATAGCAGGTGACAGAAGGTAAGAGGCAAGAGGTAATTTTTGAACTCCTGTAGGGGCGAACGGCCGTTCGCCCCCACTGATTCCTTACCAATCGAAAATTGTAAATCCAAAATTGGGTGATTGCTTGTGGAACTATCGTGTAAATCGGAATACGCAATTTTGGCGTTATTAGAGATGGCAACTCATTATGAAAACGGTGAACCGATGCAAATTCGGCAAATTGCCACGCAACAAAAGATACCAGATCGCTATTTAGAACAACTGTTAGCAACTTTGCGTCGTGGGGGTATAGTTAAAAGTCAACGAGGTTCAAAAGGCGGCTATTTATTGGCGCGAGAACCAAGGAAAATAAGTATCTTTGATATTTTAGAATGTTTAGAAGGTTTGGATGTGCAGGCCAAAGACCAAAATCCTGAGCCTACAAGTGTAGATAGTTCTGTGGTGGCAGAAATCTGGCAGGAAGCACGTCAGGTGGCAAATTCAGTGTTACAAAACTATTCCCTTCAGGATCTTTGTGAAAAACGAGATTCCCGAAAACAGTTAGATATCATGTACTACATTTAAGGGCATAAAAACTGATCATGCGAGTTGTTGAAAATATTACAGAATTGGTAGGACGGACACCCCTAGTCAAGTTAAACAGGATTCCCCAAGAATTCGGTTGTGTGGCGAAAATTCTTTTAAAATTGGAAAGTATGAACCCCTCTTCATCGGTAAAAGACCGCATTGGGGTAAGTATGATTACTGCGGCGGAGGAAGAGGGATTAATTACCCCTAGTAAGACGATTTTGGTAGAACCAACATCGGGAAATACAGGAATTGCTTTGGCAATGGCGGCCGCAGCTAAGGGTTATAAGTTAATTTTAACCATGCCAGAAACCATGAGCGCGGAACGGCGGGCGATGTTAAGGGCTTATGGGGCAGAATTGGAATTGACACCCGGAATTGAGGGCATGAGTGGGGCAATTCGTCGGGCGCAAGAGATAGTGGATAGAACACCCTATGCCTATATGTTGCAACAGTTCCGCAATCCGGCTAATGCTAAAATCCATCGAGAAACTACTGCTGAGGAAATTTGGTCAGATACAGATGGCCAGGTAGATATGATTGTGGCTGGTGTGGGAACTGGAGGAACGATTACTGGGGTGGCACAAGTGCTGAAAAAACGCAAACCCAGTTTTCAAGCGATCGCTGTAGAACCTGCTAATAGCCCTATTTTATCTGGAGGTAAACCAGGACCCCATAAAATTCAGGGTATCGGGGCGGGGTTCATTCCCCAAGTCTTAAAGGTAGAATTGATTGATGAAGTTATTACCGTTACTGATGAAGATGCGATCGCTTTTAGTCGCAAATTAGCCAGGGAAGAAGGACTACTATCGGGAATTTCTACCGGTGCTGCCCTATTTGCTGCCGTTCGTGTCGCCCAACGTCCAGAAAATCAGGGACGCTTAATTGTCATGATTCAGCCTAGTTTTGGTGAGAGATATTTAAGTACACCTTTGTTTCAAGACTTAGAAACCCAGGGTGGAATTAAAAATTAAAAATGCAAGAATTCAGGAGTCAGGAGTTCAGGAAAAATGAAGAATGCAATACCTTTTGCCTTATGCTATGGCGGTATGCACTTGAATGAGATACAGAATTTACTCTAACCCTGTTCCCTGCTATATACACTGTTAGTTAACAATTTATTGGATTAATGTCCGATTATAACCATTACGATACCCTCAAAGTTAGTACCTATGCCAGCCAAGCAGAGATTAAACAAGCATATCGCCGCTTGGTGAAAATTTTTCATCCTGATAGTAATAAAGAAATCGCCGATAATGAGCAAATTATTCGTGTTAATGCGGCTTATGAAGTTTTAAGTGATAGTAAAAGTCGCCTTGATTATGATGAAAAACTCCGTCATAATCAGCAAAGATTTCATCAAGCTCGCCAAAAACGCACAGAATCGGCTCAACAGCATTACAAAGCAACTAGGAAAACTAGAAAAGATGTTGATGAGAATATTGAAGAATGGTTACGTTTAGTTTATAAACCAGTTAGTCGGTTACTAATAACAATTATAAATTCTTTAGCAGAACAAATTGAAGAATTGGCTGCCGATCCTTTTGATGATGATTTATTAGACGAATTTCAAGATTATTTAGATTCTTGTCGGGAAGATTTAAGAGACGCACAAATTAAGTTTCGTTCTTTACCGAATCCGCCTAGTTTGGCAGGAACAGCAGCGCATATTTACTATTGTATGAGTCAACTAGGGGACGGAATAGAAGAGTTAGCGTACTTTCCTTTAAGTTATGATGATCGCTATTTGCACACGGGACAAGAGTTGTTTAGAATAGCTAAAAGATTGCTGCGGGAAGCGCAGGAATCTGTGAATAAATAGACAAAGCCTACCATAAATAGTTATTAACCGATAGGATAACATCCTGGATTAACGGCATGAATAAATTCACTACCAGCAAGAGGTCTACCTCTTTTATAAGCAGCTTCTTGTGGTTGTCCCCAACCCAATTGCAATATTATTTCTAAAAAGTTTGGGTTTTCCCATTTTAATAAGGTTGCCCATTCTGTTCTTTGGACAATTCTCTCTACATCTATTTTAGCAATTTGTTGATGTTGTTTACCATTGCTAAAACTTAAATATAAATCCATTGTTTCTGTCACCATATACCAAAATTCTAAAATATAATCTTTGGCAGATTGCAAAATTTCTAAATCACTTTCTAAGGCAATTAATTCAGCATCAATTTCTGGATAATGGAGGTTTTTACCCTTAATAGTAATATCTTTCCAGATGATTCCAGAAACTCTATTTTCGCGTTGATATTCATGAATAGAGGCTTTAAAATCTTGATAAGCAGTGAATCTTTGTACTCCGTCGGTTCTGATAAATGGGTCAATAACGGGATTACTAGCAACAGTTATTTCTAACTTTAAGCGTTCACCTTTTAAGCAAGCTTGGCGTTCACTTGCCAAAATTTGAATTAAGTCTTGGGTATTGTAAATATTTGACATCAGAACAAAACCTAATTAGTCACGCGATTTTGGATTTACGATTTTGGATTGACTCCGAACCTATACCAATTTTTTTAATCTAAAATCTAAAATTACCAGTCATTAATGATGAAACTAAGACTAATTGTTAATTTTGTGTCAGATAGTAATCAATGAATGTTTGAAGATTGAATTATTATCTCTTGATCAGAATATAAATATCGTATCAGAAGCAACTAAAAATTATATAGGAATTATAAATGATATTTGAAAATTTTTGAATGGTGTAGGGTGGGCATTGCCCACCAAAACGCGCTAATAATGTACTGCTACCTGTTCATCAGTGATTTTGACTTCAGTATAGTCAGCGACAATACTACGGAAGACATCACCATCAATAGTTTCTTGTTCTATCAACATATCCACTACCCGTTCTAAAATTAAACGGTTTTCTTCTAATATTTCCTTTGCTTGAAGATAGCAACGGTTAATAATTTCCCGGACTGTGGCATCAATTTTAGCGGCAATTTCTTCAGAATATTCAGATTTATTCATCCAGTCACGCCCTAAAAATACTTCATTATTTTGATTTTCTAAGGAAAGTGGACCTAAATCGGACATTCCAAAGCGTGTTACCATTTGTCGCGCCATAGTGGTAACTTGCTGGAGGTCATTTCCTGCACCTGTGGTGACTTCTGCTTTGCCAAAGACGATTTCTTCCGCCGCGCGACCGCCTAAAGTGGCGGCAATGCGGGCTAAAATCTGGGAACGAGAAATTAAACCCTGTTCTTCGTTGGGTGTAAACCAAGTTAAACCTAGCGCTTGTCCTCTGGGAATGAGGGTAACTTTTTGCACAGGGTCATGACCTTTAACTAATGTCCCAACTAAGGCGTGTCCGACTTCGTGATAAGCAATGAGGCGTTTATTTTTGCTGTCTACTAAAGCAGTTCCTTCCATACCGGCAACTACTCTATCTATGGCATTATCAATTTCTAAATCGGTGATAGCTTCTTTACGTCTTCTGGCGGTGAGTATGGCAGCTTCGTTGAGTAAATTGGCTAAATCTGCACCGGTAAAACCAGGAGTGCGGCGAGCGATCGCTTCTAAAGATACACTCTGATCAATCTTCTTATTCTGAGCATGGACTGTCAAAATTTCCTGTCTTCCTTTCAAGTCTGGGACATCCACAATTACCTGTCTATCAAAACGGCCAGGACGTAACAAAGCTGAATCTAAGACATCTGGACGGTTAGTAGCTGCAATAATAATAATCCCTGTATTCCCTTCAAAACCATCCATTTCCGTTAATAGTTGGTTGAGGGTTTGTTCCCGTTCATCATTTCCTCCACCAATACCCGCACCCCGTTGTCTACCTACTGCGTCAATTTCATCAATAAATATCAAACAAGGGGCGTTATCTTTGGCTTTTTTAAACAAGTCCCGGACACGGGAAGCACCCACACCGACGAACATTTCTACAAATTCCGAACCAGACATACTGAAAAAAGGTACACCTGCTTCACCAGCAATGGCTTTTGCAAGTAAGGTTTTCCCTGTTCCTGGTGGTCCAACTAACAATACACCTTTGGGAATTTTTGCCCCCACCGCAGTAAATTTTTCTGGTTGTTTGAGGAAGGTAACAACCTCTTGTAATTCTTCCTTGGCTTCTTTGACACCAGCAACATCGGTAAATTTTACCCCTGTTTTGGCTTCCATTTGAAACCGGGCGCGAGATTTACCAAAATTTAGGGCTTGGTTAGAAGCATTGGCAGAACGACGGAGTAATAATAATGTTAAAGCTACCAGGGGCAAAATCCACATCAAGTTGATTAACAAACCGACAGCAATTCTGTTACCAGCAGAGGAAACCTCACCAAAATCAACATTTTTTTCTTTAAGTTTATCAATTAACTCAGTATTTTGTTCCAAAAGCCGTACTTGTATCGGTGGTGTATCCGGTTTTTGTCCAGCTAAATAAACCCTAGCTATCTGCTCAGTTTGATCTAACTCTACCTTTTTAACTTCGCCTTTGTCTGCCTTTTGAATCAGTTCCCCATAGCTTAAAGAATTACGGTCAGTTTTTTGCTGTGCTAAAACCGGACTATTCACAACTATCCCCGGTAACATCATCAACCCAGCAGCTACCACTCCTAAAACATGACGTTGAGACGAACCTGATAAACTCTGTTTCCTGAAAGCCTTTTTGTGCAAATTTTTCATAATAGTTACCTTTTATGGCTGTTTTTCTGGGGAAATTGTCAAATGTAGAAATTACAGTTTTCTTATCTAGTTTAACTGCCAGACTCAATTATTAACAGGTGACAGGTGAGAGTGAGGGGGGTAAGGAGGAAAATTCTCTATGTTATTTCTGGCTTAAACCCAAGAAAATAGCCGCCACTGTTCCAGTGACAGAGATTTCACCTTGACTAATGCTATCGAAAACTGAATCCGCGGGAATTAAAATCACTTCAATTTCCTCGGTAATATCGAAATTTTCCTGTTCTCCTACTTTAACGACATTTTCCGCGAGAAATAAATGAATTTTATTACCCACATTCCGCACTTCAATTT
>NZ_PGEM01000059.1 GCF_002934005.1 Cuspidothrix issatschenkoi CHARLIE-1
TTTTAACGCTAACCTACTTATATCCTACATTTTCTTAATTGAAATGCTTATTACTCGATAAAGGTAACGAATTTGAATTAAGGCAAATATTCGCCCCAGTCGAAGCCTAGCCTATGAAGGTTTAGTAACGATTGATGCGATAGGATGTCAAAAAATACAGATATTAATATATAGAACTGCACAAAATAAATCCACTATCGAAAATAAATAATTACTCTAAATCAGGACTTACGCAAAACATCACGAAAGTAGGGGTAATACCCTTCGTGCGTAAGTCCTATAAATTTATTAAATTTTTAGGATATTAATAAAGGAATTAATCCGATTTTAAATGAAATTAGATATTTTTCCATCTTAATGTACTAACATAGTATTTTGTCAATATAATTTAGATGCGTTTCCCCTGCCTGCCAGAGTTACAAATTCAATTTACCAGACTTTAAGATGTAGGTTGGGTTAAGCCACAGCGCAACCCAACAAAAAATACAGATTAATTCATACTTTTATTCAACACCAACCTTATTAAAATTTAAACTCCTCATCAGATTCAAACTGAGCAATTGCTTACAAGCTAACCAAATAAAAGCCGGGATAGTTTTACTATATCTACTAAACAATCTGAATGGTTCTTGCATCAGACGATATAACCACTCTCCTCCTATATGACGTATCCAATAGGGTGCTCTTTTATGACTCCCAGCAAACACAGGAAATGCTCCTCCTAAACCAATCATTACAGCTTGAATTTTGCCTTTATGTTGGTTCATCCATAACTCTTGTTTAGGACATCCTAAAGCCACTAAAACAATTCCTGCACCACTATCATGAATCTTTTTGATAATAGATTCATCTTCTATAGATGTAAGAGGACGAAATGGTAAAGACTCCATCCCGGCAATTTTCAAATTGGGAAAGACAGACTCTGAATTGTTTCGCATTTTATCTAAAGTTACTTCATCAGCACCTAAGAAAAAAAGAGGAATATTTCTGAGTGGAGCTAATTTACACAAAGATAACAGAATATCCATCCCCGCAACACGATTTTGAGTACCGACACCCATTAATTTTAACATCCAAACTAACGGCATTCCATCAGGAGTCACAATATCTGCATTCTTTAAAACAGCAGCAAATTCAGGATGCCAATAAGACTCTACCAACATATGAGTATTAGCTACACAAATAACCTTACTCACCTTGCTCATAGCCCATTCTAAAATGATATTTATTTGTACTTCAAAAGGTAAAGCCGTTACAGGAGAACCAATGATCTCAATTTTTGCAGGTTCAAAGTTAGGCAATGAACTTAATGCTGGACTTTCTTTAGTTAGAGTTAGCATAATTTTTGATATGGTTGTGTTGAAAAAGTATGCAAAAATAATCAATTATGTATAACAATTCATGTGAGGCAATAAGATCCCCCACTTTTGTGATCAATTTATAATTTATGGACACAATAAGTATTCTTAATACTGACTCCTGAATTCTTACATTTATCCTTTCATATCAACAGAGACTGTACCCAAAATGGGAGTAGAATAAAAATTTAGCTGCTCTAATACTTTCGCTAAAACAGAACGGTTAGTTTTACCTACTCTGATCGCCAAAATACTTGCATCTATATATCTCATTAATAGACTGGTATCTGCAAACTCTAATAAAGATGATGTGTCATATATAATTAGGTCAAAATTTCGTTTAAATTGTGCTGTTATATCTTGCATCTGAGGAGATGAAAGTAAAATTGTAGGATTGGGAGGAATTGGACCAGTTGTTAAAATAGACAAGTTATTTTCTAGAGAAAATAGTCCTATATACTGGGAAACATTTTTTTCTATATCATTATTTTTTGTATCGTCATTTTTACTATTATTGTAAATAACATTCTCCAAATTTAACCCTTCAGCAATCAAATTACTAAATCCTACTGTATTGGGTAAATTCAACATTTTATGAATATGAGGATTACGCAGATTTCCATCTACCAATAATACCCGTTTACCCATCGCTGCTGCTGTCTGAGCTAAATAAAAAGCAATTGTTGATTTACCATCTCCAGAAGTTGGTGAAATAATTGCTAGAGAATGAACCTCATTATCACTATGAAGAAAAGCAATATTTGTATAAACCGAGCGAAAAGATTCCCAAAATTTGGATAGCTCAGATTTTTGAGCAGGTTTACTATTTTTGCCAAACTTAATATCTGGAATATTTCCTAATATGGGTAGCTTAGTTTTATATTTAACTTCCTCAAGATTATAAAATACATTGTTGAACTTGTCTATAACCAATGCCAAGCCTGTACTTAATAATAACCCCAAAACCGTTCCTAAAATTAAATTGCGTATCGGACTCGGTGCCATATTTTCCGGTTGACTAGGAGGACTAAGGATCTGCCAAGGTATCTGCTTTTGAGCCGAATCTATACGTAATCTTTCCCGTTCACTTAAAAAGTTATTGAGATTATCAACAGCAATTTTTAATTGTCTTTCTAAATCATCCTTTTGTCGGATCAAACCAGGAAACAATTTAACCTGTTTCTCTAAAAAAATTTCCGCTTGATTTAAAGCTTGGATTTGGGTTTTTAATACTTCAATTTGTTTACTTGCCTCCAGAAACTTTTGAATTTCTCGCAGACGAGCCGAATTTGGGGCGGCTGAATATAAAGAATTCATAGTTGAATTTGACAAATTTATCCCCAAAATCTGTAATTTTTGTTTTTCTACTAAATCTAATAAATTATATTTTTGAACTAGCAAATTTCGAATATTTGGACTATTTTCCGTATATTGAGAGGATTTTATAGCAATTGTCGCTTCTATATCTTGTAACTGACTCAATAGTTTTTGATAATCAGGAGACTCACTCAAAGCAGAAATAGCTTCCGCTTGATCAGCTTCCAGTTGTAATTGTTTTTGCAAACTTGTATAAATTGTTTGAGTTCTGGCTAATTGGATTTCATTATCCATCCGTTTTTGGATAATTTGATCAAGTTGATTAGCTAATTGTTGTCCTTGAAGCTCAGCATTAATAATCCCATATCTCTGCCGAAAAATTTGTAACCTTGATTGCAGAATTTCTACTTGTTGTAGTAGTTGTGGTAGTTGTTTTTCTACAAACTTAATTCCTAAATTAGTTTCTGTTTGCCGCTTATCTAAACTATATTGTAAGTATAATTCAGAGACTTGATTTAATACAAACAAAACTTTTTCAGGATTGCGATCTTGATAACTAACTTCTAAAATTTGAGTATTTGGTAAAAGTTTAATATTCAGTTGAGGTTCACCACTACCTGGATAATACATCTGCACTTTTTTAGTCAGAGGAGACATCAATTTAGGACTTTGTAAAATCTTTAATTTAGTATCATCAATTTTGTTATCATCTGCCTTAGATCTATCATCTCGCACTACTTTATCTTCAGCAGTTACGGGTTCGGTTAAAAGTTCAAATTTAGCAACATAAATAGGAGGACTATTCAAAGCTAGTCCTACACCGGCACAAGCAACAGTAGTTGTTCCCATAATAATGAGAATTATTCTCCGCCGAATCACTGCCCATAATTCGCCTAAATTTAATCCACCTTCATTACTTTCTTCAGGCTGAACTGTATAAATGTAAGGAGTAGATTGACGCTGGTGTGTATTTATTTCAGACAAATTCTGGAGAGGATAGGGATTGTTTATCATCTCAAACCTTATATATTTTATAATGGATTTTCAACTTGATATTTCAATTAAATATAGGAATTTAGAGCCAAGTAATTTGTAAGGTAGCACGGTTTTATGAGTTGTAGTGGACAAGTTGGCAAAATCTCTATCGGCTTTCATTTTGCTAAATATATTATTGAGAAATTTGTCAATAGATAAGTTAAATCTTGTTAGAATATTTATAATGTAACTGTTTATATTAACAACCTGCAAAGACTGTGTAAAGTTCACAGAAAATGGTAAATCAGGTATTGACTTTTATATTGAACTATCATTTAATTGATTTCAATCCAGTATTCATAAATCCACATACATCATTCGATGAGCAGAATTTCGCGCTAAAAGTGAGAGATTGAATATCAGATATATCTACTCAAGTTTAGAAAAGTAGATTTTTCTGATTTATCATGGATTTTCATAATTAACGGTAGACAATAATGGCTATAGATGATAATGTTAGATTAGGTCAAAATGTAATAATTTTTCATCCTCAGCTTGTCAACCTTTACGGTTGTCAAATTGGCGATGAAACCAAGATTGGTAGCTTTGTAGAAATTCAGAAAAATGTCATAGTTGGAGCTAGGTGCAAAGTTTCATCACACAGCTTCATTTGTGAGGGTGTGATCATCGAAGATGAAGTATTTATTGGTCACGGGGTTATGTTTACCAATGACCTTTACCCTCGTGCCACTAATGAAGATAGTAGCTTAAAAAATGAAACTGATTGGTCGGTAATTAAGACTTATGTAAAACGTTGTGCTTCTATTGGTAGTAATGCCACAATCTTGCCAGGAGTCACAATTGGTGAAAATGCTATAATTGGGGCTGGAGCGGTTGTAACTCATGATATTCCCGATTATAAAATTGTTGTGGGAGTACCAGCTAAGATAATTAGTAATGTTCCTAATGTGGGCGAACTTAACCATAGTAACTTGTTAAGCTCAATCAGGTAATATTTCAGGTTTTAAAACAATATATTTACTAAACTGAGCGCGTACATAAATTTTACCAACTTGTCTACAATAAACTATGAAACAATGTTAATTTACAAAATATTTCAGGTTAAAAATTCTCTGAAATTTTACTAGGAAATTGTTAACAATATTGCTTTTAATAATCTCTAAAAATTGTTATTAAGCTACTTTGTAATCCTGTTTATTCTTGATAAATCAATTTTTGTAACACTTACTTTTTATACAGTGGAGATCCCATGACAAATACTCATGTTCACTCCCGAATGGCTGGTGATCCAAATATTTACAATACCCCCAGTAATCAGCAAAGTCAGGCAATTAATACAATCAAAATTGGTGTTATCGGCTATGGTTACTGGGGTCCGAATTTAGTTCGCAGTTTTGCGGATTTACCAGGGGCAGAAGTAATAGCCGTTAGTGATTTTAAACTAGATAGATTGGCAAAGGTGCAATCTCGATACCCAGCCATCCAGCTAACAACAAATAGTCAAGACCTACTTGCAGATCCAAAGATTGATGCGATCGCCATTGCTACACCTGTTTCTACTCATTACGATTTAGCCCTAGCAGCTTTACAAGCCGGGAAACACGTATTAGTAGAAAAACCGATGACTGTTTCCTCCCACCAGGCAATCAGACTAATAGATGAGGCTCAAAAGCGTAATTTAGTATTGATGGTAGATCACACCTTTGTGTATACAGGTGCAGTGCGAAAAATCCAGGAACTGGTAGCGACAAAGGTCATCGGTGATATCTATTATTATGATTCCGTGCGTGTCAACTTAGGATTATTCCAGCATGATGTGAATGTAATCTGGGATTTGGCAGTTCATGACCTCTCCATTATGGATTATGTATTGCCGTCAAAGCCTTATGCGGTGTCTGCTACAGGCATGAGTCACATTTCTAGCGAACCAGAAAACATTGCCTACTTAACCTTATTTTTTGAGAATAACTTAATTGCTCATATTCATGTCAATTGGCTCGCACCAGTAAAAATACGGCGGACAATACTGGGTGGTAGTCAAAAAATGGTCTGTTATGACGATTTAGAACCGAGTGAAAAGATTAAAGTGTACGACAAGGGAATTACTGTCAATGACAGTCCTGAGAATGTTTACCAAATGCTGGTGGGTTATCGCACCGGTGATATGTGGTCTCCCAAGTTGGATATGACGGAAGCTTTACAAAATGAAGCATTACATTTTATTGATTGTATTCGCCAAGGGAATCACCCCATCACAGATGGAGAAGCGGGATTACGGGTAGTGAAAATTCTCGAAGCTGCTACCCAATCTATTAAACAACAAGGACGATTAATTGAACTGGACTCAGCAGAGGTGGCAGTATGATTCCATTTATAGACCTGAAATCACAGTATTTGAGTATTAAAGAGGAAATCCAGCCCGCTATCTCTCAAGTCTTGGGGAGTACACAATTTATCTTAGGAAATGAGGTAGCAGCCCTAGAACGGGAATTTGCTCACTACTGCGGCGCAGATTATGGCATTGCTGTAAATACAGGTACTAGCGCTTTACATTTAGCCCTACTAGCTGCTGGTATTGCTCCTGGTGATGAAGTAATTACTACACCTTTCACCTTTGTCGCTACCGTAGCCGCCATTGACTATACCGGAGCTAAGGCTGTTTTCGTAGATATTGACCCTGTTTCTTTGACTATAGATGTCACCAAAATTGAAGCAGCCATTACGGAACGCACTAAAGCAATTTTGCCGGTGCATTTGTACGGTCAGCCCGCAGACATGGATCCCATTTTAGAGATTGCTCGGCGTTATGGTCTAACTGTCATTGAGGATGCCGCCCAGGCACACAGGGCTGAGTATAAGGGACAAAGAGTTGGCAGTATTGGAGATTTAGGGTGTTTCAGCTTTTATCCAGGCAAGAATTTAGGGGCTTACGGTGAGGGAGGGATGGTAGTCACCAATAACACCAAATATGCCCACACCATAGATATGCTGCGTGACTGGGGACAAGAACGCAAATATCACCATGTCCTCAAGGGTTATAACTACCGCATGGATGGGTTACAAGGGGCAATTTTGCGGGTTAAATTACGCCATTTAGATGATTGGACTGAAGCTAGGAGAAATCACGCCGCACAGTACGACAAACTACTAGCAAAGGCAGATGTGATCACTCCTACAGTCATGCCCTACAGCTATCATGTTTACCATATCTATGCAGTGCGTTCAAGGTCACGGGATGTACTACAACAGAGGTTACATGAGCAAGGAATTCAAACAGGAATTCACTACCCTATTCCTGTGCATTTGCAACCAGCTTACGCAGATTTAGGATATCAAGTAGGTGATTTTCCTCATTCGGAACTAGCAGCACAAGAAGTGCTTTCACTGCCTATGTATGCAGAACTAACTCCAGAGCAAATACAAACTGTTAGTCTCAACCTATGTGAGAGCATACTATGTCTGAACTGCTAAAAAATAGAATAGTGCAAGCTGTACATGGCTCTAAAGACTTAAAATCAGATCCACAATTTGAACTAGAAATGGCAGCGTCTTTCCGCCATCAATATAGCCATCAGGATTTAATGGAATTGTATATTGATATTCCCATCATTAAAACAGACTTGGAAATCAAAGCGGTAAAAGTGGAAACAGGAGCGGATATCGGCATGAATGCGGTGATTCTGCCTGGAGTCACAATTGGTAAAGGTAGTGTTGTTGGTGCTGGAGCAGTTGTCACCAAGGATGTACCACCCTTTGCCATTGTCGCTGGTGTTCCTGCTCAGTTCTTACGCTGGCGAGAAGGATATAAGCCATTGGAGAATACAAACAATGCAAAATAAACGAATTTTAATCACAGGTGGTGCAGGTTTAGTTGGTTCTCATATTGCTGATTTACTGGTGAAAGAGGGGGTATCAGAAATTATTGTCCTCGATAATTTTACACGGGGATGTCGTGATAACTTAGCTTCGACACAAGCCAATGGTCCGTTAGTGATTGTTGACGGAGATATCCGCGATCGCCAACTGCTTACTGATATCATGCAAGGTGTGGATATAGTCTTTCATCAAGCTGCTATTCGGATTACCCAATGTGCTGAAGAACCCCGTCTAGCATTGGAAGTTCTTGCAGATGGTACTTTTAATGTTCTCGAAGCAGCAGTCAAAGCTCGTGTGAAAAAGATAGTTGCCGCCTCATCAGCTTCAATATATGGCATGGCAGAGAATTTTCCCACAACTGAATCTCACCATCCCTACAATAACCGCACTCTCTACGGTGCTGCGAAAACCTTTAATGAGGGTTTATTCCGTAGCTTCTATGAAATGTATGGACTGAATTATCTAGGATTACGCTACTTCAATGTTTATGGACCCCGCATGGATATTTACGGTGTTTATACTGAGGTATTAATTCGCTGGATGGAGCGAATTATTGCCGGACAGCCACCACTAATTTTTGGTAATGGTGAGCAAACAATGGATTTTGTCTATATTGAAGACATCGCTAGGGCTAACATCTTGGCTGCTAAAGCTGATATCACAGATCAGGTTTTCAATATCGCTAGTGGTATAGAAACTAGCTTAAATGATTTAGCCCATAGTTTACTGAAAGTGATGGGTTCTGATCTCCAACCAGAATATAAACCAGAACGTAAAGTTAACCCCGTGCAGCGCCGACTGGCAGATGTGAGCAAAGCCAAGCAGTTATTGAATTTTGAAGCACAGGTATCTCTAGAAGAAGGGTTATCTCGCTTGGTTACTTGGTGGCAGAAACAAAAGCTGACAAAGGAAACGAGCCATGCCTGATAGCGATAGCGTGGCGCAAACCATGAACATGAAAAATATCCCCATTGCTAAACCTGGGATTGGTGAATCAGAAGCGACAGCACGAATAATATCTCGCCCCTTGCTAATTTTTCCGTGTAATGGCAATGGCATTGAAGCCTTGGACTGTCTTGGTTCTAAGTTCTATCCATTGGGGTTCATTGATGATGAACCTGATAAGGTGAACTCTGATCGCTTCGGGATCACTGTTTTTGGGCGTGAGGTCTTGGATCGTTTTCCAGATGTACAAGTGTTAGCCGTGCCTGGTGGACCGATGTCGTTTCGGGAACGGGAACGTGTTATAGCTTCTCTCGGTGTACCAGTTGCCCGTTTTGCCCAGGTAGTACACCCTTTAGCTCAGATATCGCCCCTAGCTACAGTTGGAATTAATGTACTAATTATGGCTGGAGTTGTGATCACGAGCAATGCCATTATCGGCGATCATGTCTGCGTACTTCCTAATACGGTTGTTCATCATGATGCAGTTGTAGGTGATTGGTCGCTGATTGGGTCTAACGTGATGATCGCGGGGAATACTACCATTGGACGCAATTGTTACATTGGCAGCGGTACGAGTGTAATGAACAGTATTAAAGTTGGTGATCGCGCACTTATCGGCTTGGCTTCAAACGTCATTCGAGACGTACCCCCTTCAATAACAGTGGTTGGAAATCCAGCCCATACTCTTTCGTAATCAGTTTCAGTAGACATCTCCAAAAAAGAGTCTCAAACCCTTAATCTGTCTAGGTGAAAACCTAATTTCTGGAGATGTCTAGTCAATTCTGATAGAAAAATAAAGGAACCAGTTCCATGCCGATGAAAATAAACGTCTCAAAAATTGAGATCGAAGGTCCATTGATTATCAAGCCAGATTTCTTCCAAGATGAACGCGGTTTCTTCTTCGAGAGCTATTCCTATCAGCAATTTAGCGAACACGGAATAGAGATTAACTTCGTTCAAGATAATCATTCAAGGTCTTCTAAGGGCGTTCTGCGTGGCTTCCACTTTCAAGACTCTCTGGCTCCACAGTGGCGGCTCGTACGTTGTACCGTTGGCAAGATATGGGACGTAATTGTCGATCTTCGAGTTTCATCTCCGACTTTTGGCAAATGGTACGGAATTGAACTTACGGCTGCGGAAAAATGCCAGTTTTTAATTCCACCTCAATTTGCCCATGGCTTCTGTGTTCTCTCAGATATAGCTGAAGTACAGTACAAATGTAGTCATTGCCATGTTGCCGATGCCGAGAGGACACTTGCTTGGGACGATCCAGAGGTGGGAGTACCTTGGCCGATTGAAAACCCGATCCTGTCGCAGCGCGATCGCAACTTAGGTAGCAGTCTGCGGACTTACCAGGAAATTCCAGTCTTCTCTTAATCTCTTAACTGAATCTCGATAGATGTTGTACGCTAATCAAAGGAGTATTTGAAAAATGATTCCAATTAGTCGGTTAAGTATAGGAGTTGCTGAGGCTAATGCCGCATCGGAGGTTATTCAATCAGGATGGATCGCTCAAGGTAAACGCACTGAGAAATTTGAGCAGCTAGTAGCCAATTATGTCGGATCTCGTCATGCAATCGCCGTAAGCAGTGCAACAACAGGTATTCATCTGGCTCTTGTGGCTGCTGGGGTCAAGGCAGGCGATGAGGTTATATGTCCTTCCTATTCCTTTATCGCTACAGCTAATGCAATTGTTTACGCAGGGGCAACACCAGTATTCGTAGATATTGATCCGCGAACTTACAACATTAATCCTTGTTTAATCGAAGCTGCCATAACGCCACAAACTACCGCAATCCTGCCAGTGAGCCAGGTGGGTCTAGCCGCAGACCTTGATGAAATCAAGCGAATTGCTTACAAGCACAAACTTGTCGTTGTTGAGGACGCTGCTCCCTCGCTTGGTGCAAAAGTGAAAGACAGATTTGTGGGCAGTATTAGTGACTTTACTGTGTTTAGTTTTGACGCTCGCAAGATTCTGACAACCGGAGAAGGGGGAATCATCACAACAAACGACGATGATGCTGCCATGCGACTTCGCGCGATGCGTGCACATTCGGCTTCAGCTTCCATGCTTTCACGGCACACAAGCAGCAATGTTGTACTAGAACAGTACCCAGAACTTGGTTACAACTATAAAATGACAGACATTGCGGCAGCCATTGGTATTGTTCAGATGGATCGGGTCGAAGAGTTCGTCGCAGAGCGGAGAAGGCTGGCGAGTCGGTACGCCGAGCTACTGGCAGAAGAAGACAAGATTGAGCTACCTTATGAGCCTGCGGAATACCGACACGTTTTTCAGTCGTTTACGGTTCGACTCCGCTCCAATCATTCCCAGCTTTTCGTTATGAGTAAAATGGCGAAAGATTTAGTTGCAACAAGACGTGTAATTGCTTGTCATCTTCAGGGAATCTATCGTCGTCAGCAACCTAATCTATTTTTACCAGAAAGCGAAGCGGCCTGTAATCGCACACTGCTTCTGCCAATGTTTGTCGGACTGACTGAAGCTGAACAAGAACTTGTAGTCAAATCGCTTCGATCTGCATTAAAATTCTCTGAGACGGACAAGGGCAAAAAATCAGCAAGCCACATGAAGATATCGCCGACTCTTCCATTCACCCCGGCAAGGTAATCACCACGTATGACAGTGGAATACTTACCACCAAAAACCCTGACTGGGACAGGCAATTTCGTCTCTGGCGACAACACAGTATGAGCATCACCGATAATAAATGATATCTCTACAACCCGAACACAAGTCCTATGACTCAACTGTTAATTTACTCAATCATCAACAAGAAGAAGGTTCTTATCTTGTTTTTCTCAGGGGTAGTGCTACAGTTGGACACTATTTGACAGCAGGTATTTTCGACAATGATGGCTTGAGTTTAACAGGAGTAACCATTAATTACCAATGGCAACAATCAGTAAACGGTAATTGGATTGATATTGTTGGAGAAACAGCGCAATCACTGACATTAACTAATTCTTTACTCAGACAACAGGTGCGGGTGTTGGCAAGCTACATAGATGCATTGAACAGCGGTAAATATGTTACCAGTTCAGGGGTGACTGTTGCGGCTCAAAATGCGATCGTTCTGGAAAATCAAAAGGCTGGAACGACTGCTTGGAAAATTACAAATCTGGCTACAAACGATGAGATTGCTGGCTATGGGGATGCAACCAGTATCAACAAAGGACAAGCCTTAAACCTAAAAATCTCCCTGGCTCAGGCAGGACAGTACAGACTCGATGTGTATCGCTTGGGATACTACGGCGGCAAGGGAGGTAGATTGATCACTAGTGTGACGGATCTCAATGGAGTGACTCAAGCCGATCCAAGCATAACAAATGCCAGTACCAATCTGGTCGAGTGCAAATGGAATACCTCTTATACCCTGCAAACTGGCACGGATTGGACTACAGGTCTCTATCTGGTGAAGCTGACTGACAGCGGAACAGGCAAACAAAACTACATCCAGTTCGTACTGCGAGATGATAATCGTCCAGCTGATCTGGGCTTCCAGGATGCCGTGGCAACGGCTCAAGCCTATAACAATTATGGCGGTTACAGCGTATACGACGCTACTAGTATTGGAGGTAAACGAGCTTACCAGGTGTCCTTTGACCGTCCCTATGCTGCGGCTAATTTAGGGCTGACAAACACTGATGGGTACAACTGTAATAATATGCTGACATGGGAGTACAACATGACGCGCTGGCTGGAATCCCAGGGCTATGATGTCTCTTATTACACAAATCTAGATGCAAGTACCAATCCTTTGCAATTGTATTCTTATAATATCTTCCTCTCCGTCGGCCACGATGAATACTGGTCACTGGATGAGCGCAATAATGTCGAACAAGCCAGAGACAATGGCATTAACTTGGCTTTTTTCTCGGCAAACACTGCGTACTGGCAAGTCTGTTTTGACCCTTCCAGTAGCGGACAAGCTAATCGAGTGATGACTATTTATAAGGATATTTCTGGGATCGGCACCGCTGCGTCAATTGACCCCATTGCTCAAACAAACCCTTTAGCCGCAACCACGCTGTTCCGTAGCCCTGAAGTCAATCAACCAGAGAATGCCTTACTGGGAGTTGGGTATGTATTAGATCACGGTAATATTTATCGTGGGTATGACTTTGTGGTTAGCAATGCTGCCGATCCTTACTATGCCAATACTGGACTCAAGAATGGAGACAAGCTCAGGGGTTTGGTGGGTTATGAGTGGGATGCACTTTTAAGTAATGGTTTCACCCCTCCTGGACTCGTTGTTCTGTCCCAATCACCAGTCCGATCTAACAGCATATTGCCACCACTTCCACCTGGAACAAACCCCAATATCTCCAATGCAGTACGTTACACAGCAGCAAGTGGTGCCAAAGTCTTTTCAACTGGCTCAATTCAGTGGGTATGGGGTCTTGATAGCGACTGGGTTGTGAGTCCTCTTGTGGAAAGTGTTAGTTGGTTTAGAAGGATAAAAAATTGGCTGGGAAGGATGAAAAAACTGTGGATTTTTGGCTTAAATAGCCCACAAGTTACGAATCCTCGTGTTGATTCCAGGGCGCAGCAGATAGCAGTTAATGTGTTCGCTGACATGGGAGCAAAACCTCAAACCCCATCTGTTGGGATTGTTTTAAGCTGATTTATAACAGTGAAAAGTTCTGAAAATTGGACTGAAACCACAAAAAATTAATTAAGTAGAAAACTTACTTATGGGATACAGGAGGCGTACATATGGACATTGTTACAAGCTGCACAAAACAACGTACCTATCAGCAACTCCTTAATATCTGGCAACACTGTCTCACTGGCGATCGCTTTACCGACCCGCACGAAGGGGTTGTTGACGAACTCAGCAGGTTCTTTGGGCTACCTCCTGAGAAAGTCCGTTGGATCTGGTCGTCGGCTGCTTTTCCTTACAAAGAAGACGTTATCAAGGATCGCACCTGGCATTCACGATGATTCGTAGTGATTTTTTACCTTATCTTAAGAGTTGCATACTCAAAAATATCCTTTTTATTTGTATCCAATTATGTCTCTTATATCTGTTGTCATTCCTGCTTACAAGCGCGGTTACGTAATTGAGAGAGCGATACGAAGTATCCTAGAACAAACCCATCAAGACTTTGAGATTCTTGTTGTTGATGATGGTTCTAAAGATGACACAGAATCAGTCGTTGCTTCCCTTTCTAAAAAAGAATGCAGAATTCGTTACTTATCTCATGAGACTAATCGAGGCGCTCAGGCTGCTCGAAACACAGGCATTAAGGCTGCCCAAGGAGAATGGATTGCTTTTTTAGATTCGGATGACTATTTCACTCCAAATAGTCTGGAAGTACGAATATCAACTGCTCGAAATGAAGGAGTGAAAGTTGTACATTCCAAATGCATAGCTATAAAAAAAGATGAAAGCATGACTAATTATGGATCTCCATCATTAAGTGGTTACGTCTACCGTGATCTATTGACAAATCCTGGACTGTTATTCTCAGGGTTTTTAATTGCCAAAGAAGCACTTGAGAAAATTGATTATTTGGATGAACAAATTATTTCTCATCAAGATTGGGATACTACTATTCGATTATCAAAATATTATCCTTTTAGTTTTGTAGCAGAGCCTACATTTATCTATGATTGTCGCGGCGATGACACCATCTCTCAAGATATGGTGCGTGAGGCTGAAGGTTATAGGCAAGTATTTAATAAGCACTTTTTTGAAATTGTCAAGCAGCTAGGTCCGCCTATTGTGGCTCACCATTACCGAAACATTGCAAATCTGTATCAATTGGCTGGTAATAAAAATTTTGCCCGATCTTATCGAGTTCTATCTCTTTTATGGTGGCCTTTTCGTTTTAAAGCTATTTATCGCAAGGTTCGGCAATTTGTCCAAAATTCATGGGATAGCTATGCAACCCACTTTTAGTCATTAGCAATGGAGGAGCAATTTTATCTTGTTTGTCCATTAGTAATACTTTATTAGTCTAAAATCTCATGAAGATAGAATTCAAAAATTACCAAAGGATAATATAAATAATTATATGAAACAGATTACTAAGCCAAAACTTGCATTTTTTCAATATAGATTTGGTGAGAAATTACCTGAATTTATGCATATTTTCAGACAACATCATGTTAAGTGCTTATCAGAGTTTTTTGAAGTAATTGTGATTCAGAAGAATTGTGACTATCAGGAAATATGTGATAAGTACCAGCCAGACTTAACACTGTTTGAAATGTTAAGTGGTATTGAACAAAAAACTTGTCAAAAATTGAAAATAACAAATATTCAAGCCTGTCCAGAAATTCCCAAATTAGGCTTTCATAATGCAGATGCATGGTGTGAAGCTCGCGCTGGCTTTCTTTCCGATATGGAGCATTGGGGTATAGAAACTATCTTCTCTATCTGCACTACTGCGGCCGAACGTATACCGGAAATAGCTGACAACTTGTTTGTTTGGCCAAATTTTGTAGATGCTGATATATATCGAGATTATGGAGAATCTAAAATAATACCAGTTCTTTTAACTGGTGGAAAATCGGGATTATATCCTTGGCGGCAAAAAATCCACAACCTCATTTTTGAATATTACCCCACACTCATTTGTCCACATAATAGTTTCAGTTCTGGATCTACCGCATGGCAAGTAATATATGGGGAGCAATATGCTCGTACGATAAATGCTTCTTGGATCGTTCCAAGTTGTGGTACTGTGGTCAAGGAAATTGTTCGTAAGCATTTTGAAATTCCAGCTTCTAAATCCTGTTTAATTACAGAAAAATCTCCAAGTCTTGAAGCTGCTGGCTTCATTGATATGGAAAATTGTGTTTTTGCTGATGAACATGATATCTTAGAAAAGTTATATTATCTGTTTCAACACATAGATGAAATTGAAAGAATTACCAATGCTGGTTATCAATTAGTTCACTCTCACCACACATTGAAACAGCGAGATCAAATTTTCCAATGGTTTAACCTATATAAGAATCTCAAACCAAATCAAAATATTGTTCAAACTAACCCTTTTGAGCCCCTTATTGTAGTAGAAAAATCATCAGGAATTAGAAGTTCTCATATTATCTGTAATGGATTAGATATTGTGCTTCTCCGACAAGGAGATGAAAAACTTTGGGCAGGTAAATACGACGAAGCAGAAGCTTTATATCTAAAAAGCTTAGATATGAACTCGGTGCCTGAGACAAAATTCAGACTTGCACTATGTAACCTGTATCAAGGAAATGCGAAAACAGCACTCGACTGGATTGTACAACCAATTCAGTACACTCTTGAACAGTACAATGCCTTTGACCCCGATCCAGTAGAGTGGGCTTATTGCATTATTTCGCTTCTTTGTTTAGGTAAATTTGATGAGGCTGTGAAGCATAGTAACCAATTTCCCTGTCTTAGTCATCCTGAACTTGATCACACTCGCTGGGTTATTGATTTCTTGAAACATGGAGGAGATATACCTCCTTTCCAGCAAAATGAGCAACTAAGGTATCGCTATACTATTCATCAATTACCCAGTATTAGTTTCAATAAATGGGTTGAAAATCTTTGTATTATACTGAATTCATGCCAACAGTTAGCTTTAGCAGAACTGTTGACAAAATATTTGACTTTACAGGCTTACTCATTCAACCAGACAAAAAATATTAATGATAGAAATAACGAAGTATTAATGAAGCAAGCAACAGCTATTCATCTTAATTGGTTCACAAATTTACCTGTTATTTCTGAAATAGCATATATGTTGAATCCTTATCCTTTTAGAAATAAGTTTATAGTTAGATTAAAGAAAAAATTGAAATCCAAAATACAATATTTTGCAATTACTCTCATTAGAAATATCTCAAAAATTTAGGATATTAACAATAAGTGGGATGCAATTTACTACTATCTCTTCGTAAATCCAATCTAAAATTAAGCAGTTTGTTAAAAATCTAGTAACTAAGGAAGCGATCTTATGTTATCAACAGATAATGAACCAATTATTGTAGTTTGTGCATCTGATGATAATTATGCCATGCCACTTGCTGTCACAGTTCGTTCTGCTCTTGTAAATCTTAAGAGTCAACGTAAAATTCTCTTATTTATCATAGACGGTGGTATTAAAAACCACAATAAACAGAAGATTTTACAATCAATAAGTATAGACAATTGTGAAATTAAATTCATACCAAAACCTGATTCTTGGCTTGACCTGATGGAGTTTGATAACCTTGAAAAAAAACACTGGTTATCTGTATCTGGTGCTGCATTCTATAGATTAATGATTGCCGAGCTTCTACCCAAACAATTTGACAAAGCAATTTATCTAGATTGTGATTTAGTAGTTAGAGGAAATTTAGAGGAATTATGGGCAAATGATTTGGCAGATAACTATATACTAGCAGTCCAAACTCTGACAATACCATATGTATCATCTCCTTGGGGGTTACTAAATTATAAAGAGCTAGGAATTTCTCCAGATGCTAAATATTTCAATTCAGGTGTTTTAGTTATCAATCTCAAAAAATGGCGAGATAACAAAATGACAATTAAAGCCATAGATTATCTTAATAACAACCAAGAATATATACGACTACATGATCAGGATGTTTTAAATGCCTTGTTTGCAAATCAATGGGGAGAACTTGATCTGAGATGGAATTTTTCGCCTTATATAACCGATATCTATCCATCGTGGGCAGATAGTTCATTTTCAGAAGAAGTTTACAATCTTCTAATTAGCGAACCGTATATTATTCATTATATAAGAGAGAAAAAACCTTGGACATCTCGCCATACTCCACTTAAAGATTATTTCTTTCATTATTTGGATATGACAGCATGGTCTGGTTGGAGGCTGACTATTTGGAGAAGGTTAAAGCTGAAATTGATACATAAATTTGAAAATCTCATGTCCAAAATTACTAACCAAGGTGATATTTTTCCCTTTTTTAAGTAATTTATTTCATGTTATATCAATTGTCGGTAATCTACATTTTGTTTAAAAATTTAGTAGCCAAGGAAGCAATTTTATGAAATTAACAAACAATGAACCAATTATCCTAGTTTGTGCAACTGATGATAATTATGCTATGCCACTTGCTGTCACAGTTCTTCTGGAGACAATGCTGGTTGAAGTTGATTCATGAATTCCAAAAGCTATATCCATATTTTAGATATTTCTCTTCATCTGAGATTAAACACCCATGAATAATTTTCTTTCCAGACTTTTATATATTACAAAAGGAAATCACAACTCGCTTATAGCGATGTTTTTTCTCTTCATCCTTGTTTCTAGCTTAGAAGTTGTTGGAACAGGAATGATTGCTCCATTCATTACAATCGCTATCACCCCAGATTCGATTAAAAATATTTACTGGTTGGATTTAATTTATCACCAGATGAACTTTAACTCTCAACAGCAATTTTTGATTTTTTTAGGATTCCTGCTTGTTATTGCTTTTTATATGAAAGCATTTTTAGCTTTTAATGCTCAAAAAGCAGTGTTTAACTTTAGCTCTGGCTTAAAAAGAAACCTGTCTTGCAAACTATTGACAGCTTATATGCACGCTCCTTATACCTATCATTTGCAGATTAATTCAGCAAGACTTATTCAGAACCTCACTGACACAACAGATGTAGTTTGTAGTAGTATAGTGTCTACATTTCTGACATTGATCTCTAATACTGTAATTGTTCTAGCATTAACGATACTTTTAATCAAAACTAATGCTATTGCTTTAATTCTTATTGCTCTGTTACTACTCATTTCTTTTATGTTGTTACATCCAATGAAAGATCGTTTATCTCGTTGGAGCAAAGAGAAATTTTATTCTTATGGCGAGATGATTCGCATTACAAATCATGGACTAGGAGGATTGAAAGAAACTCGTATAATTGGTTGCGAATCCTATTTTGAAAATCAGATGGAGAAGCAGTCAAAAATTTATACCTTAGCTAATACTTTAGCTTCAGCCTATGGCAATCTTCCTCGGTTTGTGCTTGAACCATTAATTCTGACCTTCTTGATTGGTTTTACAGTTTTATTTATCACCTTAAATCGAAATGAAATGCAAAATCTTACCGGAATTTTAGGGATTTTTGCACTTGCATTAGTTCGTCTGATGCCGGCAATTGCAAATTTAATTACTGGTATTAATACAATTAGAAGTAACACTTATTCTCTTGATTGGCTATTCTTTGATCTTAAAAAGTTGGAAACAGAAAAGCTAATAACCGACTTTGATTCTCACAGCTTATTGCCAAGCAACAACCAACAAAAATTTCAGTTTTCTGATAAAATTACTTTAGAGAAACTCACATTTCAATATCCAAACACTACAAGAAATGTTCTAGAAAATGTTTCCCTATCTATTCGTAAGGGAGAATCTATTGGACTAATTGGTAAATCAGGCTCTGGTAAAACCACTTTGGTTGATGTTCTGTTGGGTCTTTTTATCCCTCAATTTGGAGATATCAAAGTTGATGGGGTTTCAGTTTATAGCGATTTACGCGCCTGGCAGAATATGCTTGGCTATGTTCCCCAATCTATATTTTTGATTGACGATACCCTTGAACGGAATATTGCATTTGGGGTATCTGATCATTTAATTGACCAAAATAGATTAAAGAAAGCGATTGAAATGGCTCAACTCAGCGAAGTAGTAGAACAACTTCCACAAGGGATAAAAACTATTATTGGTGAACGGGGAGTTCTCTTATCGGGAGGACAACGCCAAAGAGTTGGGATTGCGCGGGTGCTTTATCACGAAAGAGAAATACTGGTTTTTGATGAAGCAACTGCTGCTTTAGATACTGAAACAGAACATCTAATTACTGAAGCGACAAAAACTTTAGCCGGTAGTAAGACGATCATTATTATTGCTCATCGCCTTTCAACAATTGAGCATTGCAATAGTATTTACCAACTTGAGCAGGGTCGAATTCTTAAATCAGGCAGTTACCAGGAAGTGATTCCAGGAATATAAGGAATGATGTCATTTTTCATGTAAGTCAAAAATTGTTACACTGCTATTACTTGCTCCTGAACAGGCTTCACTTTTTAATCATGCGTTCAACTACCGATTACCTATATGTTTCTAGGGAGTAGCTAATCAAAACGTTAGAGATTTGCTCATGACAATAGCATAAAAATTGTAAATATTTTGCATAATCGTTACATATCCGTTTTCATTAGAAAAGTCCATGAAATCATCCATATCTGTATGTATTCCAACATATCAAAGACCTAAGTTTCTCCAAGAAGCTTTGTATTCAGTATTTGAACAAACTCTCCAACCAATCGAGATCGTCATAGGTGACGACTCTTATGATAACACAACTGAAAACCTAGTTTTAGATATTAAGAAGGAATGTAAAATTCCTATTTCTTATACTAGACATTCTCCTTCTCTAGGTCAAGCAGGAAATATCAACTTTATATATGAGATAGCAAAAGGAGATAAAATAGTTCTTATGAAGAAATAGGAAATGCAGTAGATTTTGATTTTGGTTTACGGCTTGGCTTTGAATACTCGAATTTCTTTTTCTTAGACCAATATACTGCTAAGTATCGAATTACTAAGGATTCAATTTCTAAAAATACTAATTCAACTGCACAATCTTTCCATATAATTCTCAATACGGATTTTCCAGATGATCTATCTTGGGCTAAAGACTATGAGCTTAAGAAAGAAGCATCTACTGCAATCATACAGTTAATTAATTTTGGTAAAAAGAAGCAAGCTCTAGATATTTATTTGAGTCAATATTATCCATTATCTAAAAGATTTAGTTTAGGGGGAATTCATCGCTTAATGAAATTATTTTTACCGCCAGCAATTGCTAAATTGATTTAGCAAACTATTAGCAAATTAATAATATGCAGCATCAACTATTTGTTAGCATTCTCATCAACAACTACAATTACGATCGCTTTCTGCCAGAAGCAATCAATAGTGCCATTAACCAAACCTATCCTTATACTGAAATTATTGTTGTTGATGATGGTTCAACTGATAATTCCCGTGATATTATTGCTGGATATGGCGATCGCATAATTCCTATTTTCCAACCCAATGGCAAACAAGCTGCGGCTTTTAATAGCGGTTTTGCCAAAAGTCAGGGTGATATTATTATTTTTCTAGATGCAGATGATTATTTATTTCCTCATGCCGTTGCACAAATCGTTTCTGTTTGGAAACCAGAACTTTCTAAAGTCCACTATCGTTTAACAGTTGTTGATAAGATTGGCAAATCTCTTGGCTACTCTTGTCCCCAAGGATCTGCCCCTCTTTCTACTGGAGATGTGTCGAAAGTCCTCCTAGATAAGGGTGGATATGTTAGCACTCCAACTAGTGGTAATGCCCTAAATCGGCAGGTTCTGGAAAAGCTTTTTCCCATTCCTGATGAATATAAACTCACCGCAGATGACTATTTATCTTTTCAAGTTCCTTTTTATGGTGATGTAGCAGCAATAGAAGAACCATTAGGTGCTTACAGAATTCATGATACAAATCAGTGGGCATTGGCAACTGTCACCGCTGCTCGATTTCAACGCTTTGTGCGCCATGACTTACAAAACTTTGCCCTCTTAACTCAGAAAGCCAAAGCATTAGGCTATGAAGTTCCTGCTGATTTAGAACAACGCTCACTCGGACGTTTATGGTCGCGGATTATTTCTTTACGCCTAGATCCTCAAAAGCATCCAGTTCCGAGCGATCGCCCACTTCATTTAATTTACTACGGAATTCGCTGCCTCTGGAAATACTCAGACTTTAACTGGCAAAAGCGAATTTTCTACACCCTCTGGTTTATCTGGGTGGGATTGATGCCATTACCTCTAGCTGAACCTGCTATGACATGGTTGTTTGCGCCTCAATATCGTCCTAAGTTAGTTGATTGGACTGTGACTAAAATTCGGGTGCTAATTGCCTAAAAAACTGTAAGAATTCAGGGAACAGGGAACAGGGAAACAACTTAGTTCAATAAACTCCTAATTTGTTTCTTGAGTTTCTATTTTCTATTTTGGAGATGTTTAATGTTAAAACTTAATCTTGGTTGTGGTTTTCATACTCCGAGTGGTTGGTTAAATGTAGACTATGCAATAGGAGCTTGGTTGGCAAAAACTCCAGGTTTTTCTACTATCAATAAAAAATTCAAATTTATTAACTTTAATTGGTCAAATGATATTTTTTTATGTGATCTAACAAAAAAACTTCCTTGGGACGATGATTCAGTCGATATAATTTATAGTTCTCATAGTCTGGAGCATTTATCTAAAATTGAAGGAAGATACTTATTAAGAGAATGCCACAGGTTATTAAAGACCAATGGGATTATTCGGATCGTTGTACCAGACTTGAAAGTAATCATTAACAGGTATACTGAGGGAAAAATAGCAGCCGACGAGGTGCTTGATCAACTTTATGTCAGCTACAATTCTCCCACGGATAGGGTCTTAAAGCGGATAATAGCACCATTTATTCAATTCCCTCACAAGTGTATGTATGATACTCCAACTTTACTACGGATCATGTCTGAGATTGGATTTGAGGTTATTAGTAAACAGGCTTTTGAAAGCGAAATTAAGGATGTAGAAGTGATTGAACAGTCTGAGCGAACGGCTGAATCTATCATTGTTGAAGGAAAAAAAATATCTGCATACGTCTGTAAGCAAGCGAATTTTGTGCCGTTAGACTCTCTGGCAACCGAGACTTGATAGTTGTATAGAAGATAAAAGCTATAATGACCAATTCTTCATCCATACGCATACTTTTTGTCAGTCACACCTATGTTGTGGGTGTTAACCAGGGTAAATTGAATGCGATAGCTTCGCTCGCCGGAGGCATCGCACAGCAAGAAAATATTGAAGTCGGGCTTTTAGCTCCAAGTAACTGGAAAGCCTTAGAATGGGATCGTCTCATCCCATTAGAACGCCCTTATCCTCATCTCCATATCTATTCTGCTCCTGTCATGTTTTCGGGGCGGGTGGGAGCGCATTTATATCCTCCTTGGGTACTTTGGCAAGTCTTACAAAATTTTCAACCCGATATTATCCAAGTCGAGGAAGAAGTATTTTCAATTTGCGCTTTTGAGGTTGCTATTTTAGCCCGCATCACCAACAAACCGATTGTCATATTTGGATGGGAAAATCAATTACGCCAATTGCCATTAGCTCGTTGGCAGATATGCCAATTTGTTCTCAATACTGCCAGTGCGATTATCTCCGGCAATCAAGACGGAGCCGATGTCATGCGAAAATGGAATTATCGCGGTTTATTAGAAGTGATGCCGCAAATGGGAGTCGATCCAGAGTTTTTTGCCCCATCTATAAAATCAGATACAGCCAATACATCTGCTTTTAAAATCGGCTTTCTCGGTCGTTTAGCTCACAGCAAGGGAATTGACCTAATTTTTAGGGCAGTTGCTCAACTATCCAATAACAGCATCAATACTCAGATTATTCTCTGCGGTTCTGGTTCTGAAGAAGCAGCACTGCGAAAACTAGCAGAAAATCTGCAAATTAGCGATCGCATCGTTTGGAGAGGGGCAGTTACCCATCATCAAGTTCCCACAGAACTGAGCCAATTTGATGTATTAGTATTACCTTCTCGCTCAACTCCAACTTGGAAAGAACAGTTCGGTCATGTTCTCATAGAAGCTATGTCTATGGGAATTCCTGTCATCGGCTCAAATTCAGGTGAGATTCCTAATGTCATTGGCCGTTCTGATTTGGTATTCCCAGAAGAAGATCACAGTGCATTGGCTGATATCCTCGCAAGACTAATCAACGACGCTGGATGGAGACAAGAAATAGCACACTATGGCATTGCGCGAGTAAACCAACTTTATACCCATGAACAAATTGCTTATAGATTAATCTCTTTATGGCAAACTATTCTCCTTCAATGATGGTTTACTGAATGGAAAGGGCAATTTGCTTACGTCTTCATCGAAGCGATGGCGATGGGAGTTTCCGTAGTTGGTTAACACTACAGTGGAGAAATTCCCTTTACCTCAGAATCCTAAACAGGTTGCAACAAATTAAACAGATGAAGGTAGGAAAAGGTTAATGCGAGTGATCATTGTTCGGCGAGTACCTGGTTCTACACACAGTCTTGAGGTTTATGCAGATAATCTAGTTGCTGCTTTGAAAGCCGTTCGACCGGACTGGAGAATCACCGAAGTAGCACCTCAGCCTTGGAACAGCAAAGACAAGTTGTGGATGTCTGGTATTGGACTACGGAAGTATTATGAGTGTTTTTGGAGACATCCCCGTGCTGTTAGCCAACAAAATGCCGATATTTTTCATGTTATTGACCAAAGTGATGCCCATATCGCTTATTGGCTTAATCGTATTGCTAAATCTGTAGTTGTCACCTGTCACGATTTAGTTCATTTTGTGTATCCAGAAACTCTTGATGATGCGTCACGCTTTCCTGCTTTGAGCATGGCAAGTTGGCGTTATTCCGTTCAAGGAATGGAGAAAGCTAATCATGTAATTGCTGTTTCTTCTAATACAGCCCATGATGTGGCTCAGATGTTGAAGATCAGTCCAAAAAAAATAACTGTGATACCAAATGGCGTGGAGTCGATCTATCGTGTACTTCCACCAGAAACAGTAGAACTTTTGCAACAGCAATATAAACCTTCAGTAGAAACTATTTGTTTACTCCATGTAGGAGGAACACTTCAACGCAAAAATATATTGACAGTTCTCAACGTAGTAGAACGCTTACGAGCCAGGGGATTATCAGTTTGCCTATGGAAAACAGGTGGTCAGTTTACCCGGGAACATAAAGCTTTTATTCATGAGCATCAGCTTGAGCCACATATCACTCACTTTGGTAATCCTGATCAAAAAACATTAGTACATCTTTACAATGCCGCTGATGTTTTACTTTCACCCTCTCTGTATGAAGGATTTGGACTGACTATTTTAGAGGCAATGGCATCTGGAACACCAGTGATTACTTCAAATGTTTCTTCTCTGCCAGAAGTTGTCGGTGGGGCGGCGATCACAGTCAATCCGATGGATGTTGAAGCAATGGTAGAAGCAGCCCAGCGAATTAAGCAAGATCCTCTCTATCGTCAGCATTTAGTAGACCAAGGGCTATTAAGAGCAAGGTGTTTTAGCTGGGAAAAAACAGCCAAGCAGGTTGCCGAAATTTATGAAAATATTGCACACCAAAACTAACCAAAGAAGTTATATGCGGTTTTCACTGGTTATGGCTACGATCAACAGAGATGAAGAAATTAGCCGTTTTTTAGCAAAGCTAGACGCTCAAACCCATCAAGATTTTGAATTGATCGTTGTTGATCAAAACTCAGATGATCGTTTACGTATGGTTTTAGAACCCTATCAAAATCGCTTTACGATTCGTCATTTGCGTTCTTCTGTTACCGGTGCATCGCGATCGCGAAATTTAGGTCTAAGACAAGCAAAAGGGGATATTATCGGCTTTCCAGATGATGACTGCTGGTATCCTGAAGATTTGTTGGCACAAGTAAACAGTTATTTTAAGAATAATTCTGAATGGGATGTAGTGTCAGGTTCTTCTGCCGGAGAAAGTTATTGGGATCGACACCCAGGGACGGTAAATCAATTTAATGTTTGGAAGCGAGGAATCGAATATTCCGTATTTTTTCGCCGTGACCTAGTTCTAAAAATTGGTGAATTAGATGAATCTTTGGGACTAGGATCAGGTAGTCCATGCTGGGCTGGGGAAATCACAGATTATATGTTGCGTGCGCTGAATATTGGTTGTCATATTTACTATGATCCCAATCTGGTCATACATCATCCTGGTCCAATTCATACTAATCAAATCAGATGTAATCAAGCCCTATCATTATGCCATAGGTAAAGGCAGAGTTTTACGTAAATCAAATGCCCCACTTTGGTTTTTTGCCTATCAATGTATCAAACCTCTAACAAAATCATTATTGGGATTGATTCAGCAACGTCCAGAGCAACAACAACTTTGTTGGGCAGTTTTTCAGGGAATTGTACAAGGATGGAAGGCAGAGGTCTAACTTCATGAAAATTTACCTTTATCTAAAACACTTTCCACCTCATGATCATAGTTTAAATGATGGCACCAGCAAGGCTGTTCATGGGCTTGCTGCTGGCTTGACAGCTTGTGGTGCTGATGTAACAGTCCTTTGTGAAGGTATACAGAAAGATAATGTATGTCAAGCGCAAATGGGATATCAGATTGCATCATTTGCAAGTGAGAGTACCAAACCATCCTTCAAAGTTTCCTCCAGTTTGCAACAGTACATTTCCCTCAATTCCCAACAAAGTCTTTTTATTCTCAATGGCATTTTTCATCGCAGTGTTTATATCTTATCGCGATTTCTAAAACGACACTCTTTACCCTATGTAGTCGCACCTCATGATCCTTACCATCCGACAATTTTTCATAAAAATGCCTACATAAAGTGGGTATATTGGTATCTTTTAGAGCGTCCCATGTTGAACCAAGCTTGTGCAGTACAGCTTTTAGATAAACGTCATGGTGAATGGCTGCATCGGCTTAATATCAAAACACCCATTATTGAAGTGCCTAACGGTTTTTCGCTAGCTGACGTTCATCCAGAATCTACCCTGAGTTGGAATGCGGATGATGTGCCTAAGTTTTTGTTTTTGGGGCGTTTAGATGCCTATAACAAAGGACTTGACATATTGCTAAATGCTTTTGCCCAACTTAGCGAAGTTCCAGAATGGAAACTAACAATTCAAGGACCAGACTGGGGCGATCGCGCAAGCCTTAAACAGCAAGTACGGCAACTCGGTTTATCTCAGCAGATTACCTTTCTTGAACCTGATTATAATCTTTCTCCATCAGCCATTATTGCTACCTATGATGTTTTCTGCATTGTATCCCGCTTTGAAGGATTCAGTTTATCTGCAATGGAAGCAATGTTGGCAGGTCGAGTTTTGGTGGTTTCAGATATTGCCGGGATAGCACCGTATGTTCAGGCAAGTGACTGTGGTGTTGTCGTCAAGTCAGAACCACAAGCAATCAAATCAGGAATTTTATCATTACTTGCTCGTCGTTCCGAATGGAAAGAAATGGGATTGAGAGGAAGACAGTACATTTTAGAAAATTTGCACTGGCAAAAGATTGCTGCAAGAGCAATGGAGGAATATCTTTACTTACAAAAATGAAGCGGAATATTAGTAGAGAATTAATGAAAGAAGAGTTGGCTAATGAAGTAGTTTTCCCGGATCTCTCACCAAAATCCTCAAACCCTTATAAAATCTGGATTATGGGTTTTCACACTGCATCAAAAATAAACCTCGTGAAAAATGCCCGAAACCGTTTCTCCATAAGAATTATATAGGGTTTGCGATTGCATTGTTTGTGAGAAATGTGGGTTTTGAACGAGTAGATTAGATATATCCCTCTTCTGTCACTTTCCGGATTTTCCTACTAGTAAAAAATCTCAAAGAGACGTAATATCAATTGTTTGATGTGTCTGTACCCACAATTTCGTCATCTGTTCGTCTTGTGGAAATTATATTCCGAAATAACTGAGTGATCGCTTTCCACACAACTGTTCCAGAATTTAGAAGTGGCAAGTGTTTTCGGAGACTGACAGAAGAGGCATATTTTCAAATAGGTAAATTTTCTATTGCGGAAGAGTAATACAAAATGTTAATTTATCTATTGAATCCACATCTAAAAATTTTTGATTTGTACAGGAACAAGTTTATTGGAGAAAAACAGATGATCATAGGAAGAAAAATTTTGGAAATACTTCAAGATGAGCGTCCAATACGCCGCTTAATGGCAGGTTTCATTGGCAGATCTGGGCTTGCGAGGCTATTTAGAATTAGGTTTCAGGTTCAGGACTATGAAATTTTTTTTAATCCAACTGGACTTAGTAGTCTTTATTGGTACAAACCAACTGTTGGAAGTAAAGATTATGAGTTTATTTCCAGTTTCTTAAAAGAGGGTGACACATATATAGATATAGGAGCAAATATTGGAACTATTTTGATACCAGCAGCTAAATATATTGGAAAAAGTGGTAAGGCAATAGCATTTGAGCCTCATCCTAAGACATATTCATATCTTCGAGAAAATGTAGATTTAAATAATTTGGGTGACGTGACAATTAACAATTGTGCTGTGGGAAATAGCGATGGATATATTTACTTTACCAATAATGATATATAGATGATGTATTTGCATTTAACGACAACTAAGAAACCGAATAAAAAGGGATTCATTGATAACACCAACTTAATTATCTTTGCTTTTTCTGTAGCTTTTTACTCCCGAATTTTTTGTGCAATTACTCGCGCTCCTTCAATTTTTAACCTTGCTCACTTCGCAGTTGTTCCCTTTGTTTTAGGAGTTGTATTATTCACGAGTCGGGCAAAAGATCGCAAACAAATTGCAATTGCCTATTCTTTTCTCTTCGGACTATTCATTTTTTTAGTCACAGTATTGGCTAGTGCTTTATGGAATAACACGGGGTTGATTAATGCCGTCATCTCTTTCATGATGCTTGCAGAACCCTTCATATTCTTGCTGTCCATAGTCTGTATTCCCATGTCTACGGAATCTATTACCCGCATCAAGAAGTGGCTGATGTGGTCTGTTTTGATTAACTTTTTCCTCGCTGCCGTCCAGAAACCCCTAATTGATGCCGGCAAACTCTATGCTAAGGGACTCAATGGAACGGACGGATGTGGCGGAGTTTTTTTCCCTACAGGGGCGGGGAATTATGTATCAGCTTCAGTATCAGTTGCCTTTGCTTTATATTTCTTAACTAATGAAAAAACTTTTCCATTATGGATGAGAATCGGGGCAGTTATCGCTGCTTTTTGGCAGATTCTTTTTTCTGATTCCAAACAACTTTTACTTGCTTATTTAGTTGCCTGGGTTCTTCTAGTCTTGGTAAATTCAAAGGATTTTGGTAAAACGATCAAACTTCTGAGTGCGATCGCTCTCTTTGGATTTGCATTTCTTTGGTGTGTGCAAAACTTAGAAGCATTTGCTGGATTTACATCTTGGGCTCGACCGGAACTTTATGGGGCTGATGGTTATGCTTGGTATACTAAATTCTACTCAGTGCGTTCTATTTTATCTCATTATCAATCATCTCTGGATTGGTTATTTGGTCTTGGTCCAGGACACACTGTCAGCCGTCTAGGAGTATGGTTTCTTAAAGATTATTGGTCTATACTCGGACCACTAGGCGCTACCACTAATCCAATTGGTCAGGAAGCAATGGAATTTTGTGTTAGTTCTTGGCTTTGTTCAGGTTCTAGTCTTTTCACGCCCATTTTTGGCTGGGCTGGAATATGGGGAGATTTAGGACTTTTAGGTGTAGGAGCATACCTATTTCTATGTCATTTAGCTTGGCAACATTTTGGTTTAGATGATTCTTTGAAAGTTACCTTACTCGCTGTTCTTGTCTTTGGTTTTATTTTTACTCAAATGGAAGAACCTGGTTTCATGCTCTCTATTGCCTTAATTATAGGACTAGCATGGCAAGAACGACGGCTGAAGAAACAGAAACAGCATAGGAGCAGGAAAAACGAATTTCCCAATTATCAATTACCTATTACCAATTCCCTATGAAGATTTTAATATCTGCTTACTCCTGTGAACCAGGTATGGGTTCTGAGCCTGGTGTGGGTTGGAATATTGCCCGCGAAGCCGCTAAATATCATGAAGTTTGGGTACTCACCCGACCTGATGAGAGTCAGGATATCATCAATGCAGAATTGGCACGCCATCCCATTCCTAATCTTCACTTTGTTTATTTCACCCTTCCCTTTTGGCAGGATAGTAGACGCTGGGGACAGTCTGGGGGAATGCAGCTTCACTATTACCTCTGGCAAATTCAAGCCTATTTTGTCGCCCGTGAATTACATCAAAAAATTGGCTTTGACTTGAGCCATCATGTTACTTTTGTCAAGTATTCCAGTCCTTGCTTCCTGTCACTGCTACCTATTCCCCTCGTTTGGGGTCCTGTAGGCGGTGGAGAATCAGCACCAGCCAGCTTTTGGCAGGATTTTAACTTAAATGGCAAAATTTATGAAATTGCCCGCAGTGGCGCTCGCTGGGTAGGAGAGCAAGACCCCTTTGTGCGTCTGACTGCGAAAAGAAGTGCTGTAGTCCGAGCTACAACTAAGGATACAGCCCAACGACTCTATCAAATGGGTGTGAATCATGTCCAGATTTTACCAGAATCAGGATTATCCACCGCAGATATAGAACATCTTCATCAATATCAAAATTCTCCTTATCCCATTGTCAGATTTATCAGCATGGGTAGACTGCTACACTGGAAAGGTTTTCATTTAGGATTGCGTGCCTTTGCTCAAGCGAATTTACCAAATACAGAATACTGGATAGTGGGAGATGGACCCCAATGGTATCACCTGCAAACTTTGGCATCAGATTTAGGAATTGCGGAAAAAGTTAAATTTTGGGGCAGATTACCCCGTGAAAAGGCTTTAGATTTATTAAAAGATTGTCATATTCTGGTTCATCCCAGCTTACATGATTCTGGGGGCTGGGTTTGTATGGAAGCAATGGCAGCAGGTCGTCCTGTGATTTGTTTAGATTTAGGTGGCCCGGCAGTTCAAGTTACTGAGGAAACTGGCTTTAAGATTCCTGCTGATGAACCATATCAAGCTGTACGTGATTTAGCGGCCGCAATGATTCATTTAGTTCAAAATCCCCAACTTATCGTTACTATGGGTCAGGCTGGCCGGAAATTAGTCAATGAAAACTATAGTTGGCAAGTTGTGGGAGAACGTTTGCACAAACTTTATTTAGAGGTTGCCAGCAAGAAAGTATTAGAAACTGACGTTATATCTCAAGTTTTTTGAAACTACTTTTAACTAATTAATTTTTCCCAATTTCATAATATGCACATATTAATTTCTGCTTTACACAGACCAACAAAACCAACGGGTGTTTGCCGACACGCTGCAAATTTGGCTCAATGTTTAGCTGACACTCCAGAGGTTAGCAAGGTGACTTTAATTGTGGGAGTATGGCAACAAGATTACTTTCAACTATTTTTTCATTCGCCAAAAATTCAATTAATTACTGTAGATATTAAAAATAATTCTTTCACAAGAAATATCTGGTTTTTATTCGGTTTACCAAAGTTGGTAAAGCAGTTTAATCCTGATATAGTTCATTTATCTTTTCCGTTTCCTTTTCTCCGTCCACTTTTTCCCTGTCCTGTTGTTTCGACAATTCACGACTTGTATCCTTACGAAAAACCAGAGGTGTTTGGATATCCAAATGTGATTTTTAATCGGTTGTTTTTAAAACAATCTATAGAACATAGTGATGCTCTTACCTGTGTTTCTCAATCTACATTAAGTAGTCTTAAATCATATTTTCCTCAAGTTCAATCACTCAAACCCATTACCGTTATTTATAATTACGTGGATTTTAGTGATATTATTGCTGAAGTACCTACTAATTTAGATATTAGTGATCAGGATTATTTTTCATTATGTGTTGCTCAACATCGTAAAAACAAAAATCTAGATTTGTTAATTCGAGCATTTTATTTATTAAAGAAGAATGAGTATTTAAAAGATAATACTAAATTAATTATTGTTGGTAGTACGGGACCAGAAACAGAGAATTTATTGCAGCTAATTCATAATTTATCTCTTCAAGAACAAGTGCTGCTAATTCATACAATTAAGGATCATGAATTATGTTGGTTATATCAAAAATGCCAAGTTTTTATTGCTGCTTCCTCTGAGGAAGGTTTTTGTCTACCTTTAGCAGAAGCTTTATATTTTTCTTCTCCTGTAGTGTGTGCTGATATTCCTATCTTTAGAGAAATTGGTAATTCTAACTGTTGTTATTTTGATCTTCAAGGTGATGCTGTACAAAATCTATCACAAGCTATTATTTCTACTTTAGAAAAGCCTTTAAATCCTACTAATAATGATTTGCGGTTTTCTAAATTGGATATAGCAGGTCAATATCTAAAGTTTTACTCTACATTAGACACAGGATTTCAGGATTTACAGGATGTAGGAAAAGCAAAAAACTGAGGTTTTACCCACATTCCGCAGATAAAATCCAATTCTGAATAATTATCACGAAAGATTCAGGGTTGTACAAACTTTACTCCAAAAATATTCTCAATAAATGAGATAAATTCCTAATAAACATTTTATAGTTCCTTTGAACTAAAATCCTGAAAACCCTTACCAAACAATGTTTTTGGAGATAATTATTTTTTTATTCTCCGCTTATGCGGAATGTGAGGTTTTACACAATTAATAAGTTTAAATAATTTAAACTTAAAATTTTAATAAGTTTTTCTTCAAAAAATTTTTATTTTAGGGGTTGCGTCCGGGGCAAACGTGGTATGATAGTCATATTAATATAATTGGATATAGGCAAAATTTTTATAGAGGCACATATTCCCATAATGAAAATATCACTTCTAGCGGAAAAAGTCAATGGGACTGAACCCCAAAAAACGAAATTTTTTTTCAAAATTTAATTTTTTTTAATTTTCTGATGTCCTAAGAAATTGAAGAAATTAAATCGTGGATATTATCTCGACTATGGCTACGCCACGCAGGCTATCGCTCGATAAACACCTGATTCTCACAAAAAAATTATAACACAAATAAACATCTTGTAAATCAGATCCCCGACTTCTTCAAAAAGTCGGGGATCTTGAAGTTATTTGAAGTTATTGTTTCACCTTTTGCCTGGGAAACCAATCATCTAAAATTGCGTAGAAGACTGGTACAACAAACAAACTGAGAATAGTCGAACTAACCAAACCACCGGCAATAGATACAGCCATAGGCGATCGCAATTCTGAACCCGCACCCAAACCCAAAGCAATGGGAACCATCCCCAAAATAGTCGCTGCTGTAGTCATCATAATGGGACGCAAACGTACAGGACCAGCCTTCAGAATGGCATCAGTTCTTTCCATTCCAGAATCCCGTAATTGGTTAATGTAATCTACAATTAAAATCGCATTTTTATTAGTAATTCCTAACAAAAATACAAACCCAATTAGAGATATCATCCCAAAATCACTCTTCGTAAATAGCAGCGCCAACAACGCCCCCACAATTGCTAAAGGCAAAGAAAGACCAATAACTATGGGGTCTACCCAACTTTTAAACAGCCAAATCAACACCACAATAATACACAGTGCCGATAATCCCAAAGTTGTGCCAAAACTGCCAAAAACCTCATTTTGACGGGCAGAATCGCCCCCTAAATTCAAAGAAACACCCGCAGGAATTACCGCTTTAGCTTCAGCTATCACCTTATCAGTTGCATCGCCTAAAGTTAAATTTTCACCCAGGTTAGCACCAATATAAGCTACTCGCTGATTATTCAAACGTTCAATTTGCAAAATTGTATCTTGTTGATGAGATTCACCTGTAATAGTCACATCAGCAAAACCAGATATTTTCTCAATTCTTGCTTTCACCGCTTTAGCGGCTGTAGTCAAAGCCTTGAGGTCATTACCCTGTAAAGCGATTTGTAGAGGTTTTTGTCCACCCGTGTCAACAAACTGAATATCCTCTACACTGGTAGTTACACCCGCCAGTTTTGGCAAAGCCGCCCGGAGTTGGTCTTGTACCTGTGCTGTTTTCAGTTCTCGCTCCTCCTTGAGCTTAACGTACAGTGTACCCTTATTTGGCTCACCTTCACGAGAACCTACAGTTGTAAACACCGTACCCACTGCGGGGAACTTTCTCACCACTTCTTCCAGTTTCTTGGCAACATCCAAAGAATTGTTTAAAGGACTAGGAATGGGAATAGAAGATGATGAAACAGCCAAAGCCGCAGCAGACAAAGAGGAATTTCCTAATTTATCTTGTTGTCCCGTTTGTTCTACCTGTCCTCCTGGTTGTCCTAGTTCTCCTGGCCTTCCTTGTCCAAGACCCGCAGGAAGACTAGGTAAAGGGGCAGTATAGACAATATTAAATTCTCCTCGGTCGAGTTTGGGAATAAACCCTTTGGGAATGAGGGGAATCAGGGCAATACCAGCAATAAAACTACCCACAGCTAAAGTCACAACTATCATGCGGTGCTGCAAAGACCAGGCTAACAAATTTCTGTAAGCTTGGTCAAATTCTAGCCAAATTTTACTTTGTTTCTGAGGAGAATTGGATGGTTTAGCTTTGAGCCAATAAATAGCTAACACAGGTGATAAAGTCCGCGCCACTAACAAAGATGTCAGCATGGCAGCAGAAACAGTGATCCCAAAGGGTTTGAAAAACTGACCAATGACTCCGCCCATTAAACCGATAGGCAGAAATACCGCTACTGCCGTAAAAGTGGCGGCGGTGACAGTTAAACCAATTTCATTAGTAGCTATCAAAGCGGCTTCGCGGGGAGTTTTGCCTTCTTCAATATGCCGCATGATGTTTTCTACATCAACTATGGCATCATCAACGATTGAACCAATGACTAAAGCTAAAGCTAACAGGGTAATGGTTTCTAAGTTAAAGCCATATATCGCCATGACGATAAATGTCCCTAACAAAGATATGGGAATAGCTAAAGCCGAAATCAGGGTAGCTTGCCAATTCCATAGAAAGGGAAAGATGACAACTACCGACAGGATAATTGCTTCTATGAGTGCATCTATGGTTGAATGGGTGGCATTACGAATATATTCGGACTGGGTAGCAGCTAAGGTGAGGGTGACATCTTTTAAGCCAGACCTTAGCTGTTGTACTTCTTTTTCCACCCGACTCACCACTTCTAAGGTATTAGCATCACCTTTTTTAATCACCTGAAATGCTAAAGCCTCTTTACCATTAAACCTAACTAAAGTCCCGGCTGGAGGTAGTCCATTAGTTGTTGTTGGTGGTGGTGCATTATTACCATCCCCTAGCAGGGAGACTTTCAGCACTCCTGGTAATTTAGCTATGGTGGGAACTATTTTATCTTTGGCTAGTTGCCGTAAATTATCAATATTCCTAGTAGAACTTTCAATGGCATAGCTAACAGCCGCAGATTCGTTCAGATTCAATGGGATGATTTTTTTATTGGCATTTTTGGGTAAATTTAACTGATTGACTATTTGTGTAACTTTGCTAGTTGCAGTTTCTAAATTTGTCCCGACAACAAAGGAGGACACTACAGCAGTTTGACCAGGATAAGTTGATGAACGAATATCCTCCAGTCCTGCCACTGATTTTAGACTTTCCTCTATTATTTTCGTCAGTTTTTCTTCTGTTTCTAGGGCAGATGTTAAGGGCGCTTGGGCATTTACCACCACTACCGGAAAGGTAATATCGGGAAATAAAGCATACTTGAGGGAACTGAAGGCCAGAACACCAGCAACCGTTACACCTATCCAAAAACACACCGTTAACCAAGAAAACTTAATCGCCAATTTGGAAATATTAAAGCTTTCGCGTGCAGATTCTGAGTTATGATTCTGTACCATCTGAGAAAATTATCTTAGTCATTGGTCTTTAGTTATCGGTCTTTTGATCACTGACAACTGACAGGTTAGTATAGAACTTCTAGAGTCAAAATGGTTGTATAGGTTTAGCAGTATCAATCTCTATCCTTAATTTATCTTTTATAAAGACGCTTATAAGTATATTATCCACTATATAGCTATTTAATTCAAATAATGTAAAATTAAACGTAGATAAATGCAAATAAACGCGGATAATTTTCCATTTCTTTAGACTAGGAAATGCTATTTTTCATATTCCAGCTTGAGTTAATATTTCACTGAAATCAACAACTAAATCTAAATTTTCTGCCCATTCTGTTAAATAACCATAATCTAAATTATCTGCTTGTAACTTAATTATACCCAAAACATCACGCCATTGTTTTTCTGATTTACTTCCCTTTCCCCAATGCAGTTTTTGTAAAATAATATCTTCTGCTGAAGCTATCCAAAACGAAGGTATTTCGTCTAAATTAACTAATATTCTGCGCTGCATTTGTGATATAGCAAAAGGTGAATTATTAGTAATATATATATCAGCATTAGCAATAGTTTCTGTATGGGTAATATTCAACATATTTCCCAAACCTCGTTGCAAATCTTCTACCGCACCTGCTGGACAATAATATCCAGATGCTTCTAAAGTTTTCACCAGTAAATCTATTTGATTTGGTTTGACTTCTATCACCAAATCTAAATCACGAGTAGAACGTGGTTCTCCATGAATAGAACTAGCAACACCACCACTTACATAGTAATCAATATTAATTGATTCAAAAAGTTGATGTAGTTCTCCTGCTAAAGAAATTGAATCTTGAATCCACATATTTTCATTAATACCTTTTGGTTGGAAATCAGCAGTAAATTTTTCTCCTAATACAGCATGGATAAATATATCGCGAATTTCTTGTATAGTTGAATTTCGATGTCGAGATTTAATTCCTACAAGACATAGTTTTTTTACTCCTCGTTCATGGGAAATAAATCTTTCTATGCGTTGCTTTAATGATAGTTGTCGCCATTTTTGAAAGAAATCAATATCAGATTCTATGTTTGTATCTCGACTTTGGGGTTGATAACTAGGTTTGGGAATTGTTGGGAAAAAAAAGTTTGATTTTTCTAGCATAGTTTAAATACCGAGGATGCAACAGAATTCTTGACAAGAATCATAACTATAAATTACAGCTATTTTCAGTAAATAAACCACATTTTAATTTAGGTTTAGCGTCAATGGTGTAGGGGCGAAGCATTCGGATCATAGTCTGTGGTAAAAACCGATAATTAATTGTCCGAATGCTTCGCCCCTACTGTGGTCTAAATACATGAAAACTTCTGTACATTAGAATCAATCAAAGAATATAACCATGATTATTCAATCAAGAGATTAATATAGAAACATTATCTCACTTTGTCTGAAAAATATTCTGCACCATCTTCTTCTCCACTCTATCAGCAGCATGATCCAACTCTATCACCTCACCATCACTCAAAAACCAACCCAAAGCCCCAATATTCTCTTGTGCTTGTCCCAGATTTTTAGCCCCAGGAATGGGAATTGTGCCTTTACTAATACACCAATTAATAGCCACTTGAGACATAGTTTTATTTCTGGTATTTGCTATTTCCTGCAAACAACCTAAAAGGAGCTTCATTCCTGGTAATAACTGCTTACATAAAAATCCCCGAACACCTTGAGGAAAACTGCCATTTTCCGAAAACTTCCCGGTTAATAAACCCAAACCTAAAGGACTATAAGCAATTAATTTAATTCCCAAATCATCACAAACATCCTTTAAACCTAATTCCGTCACCGGATAGGTAGATAAAAGTGAATATTGCACCTGCAAAGTTTTAATAGGTATACCTCTTTCCTGAAATCTTTTATGCACCCATAAAAGTCTTTTAGTTCCATAATTAGATAATCCCACACCCTTCACCAAACCCTGTTCATACAAATCACCTAAACCATCTAATAAACCTACCTCTTGCCAAGGTGCATAATTAGCTGTAGACCAGTGCATTTGCACTAAATCAACATTGCGTCCTAATCTTTTTGCAGAGGCATGACAAGCTGATATAATTGAGTTTCTTGTCCATCTCCAAGGATAAGCAGCTAACTTAGTGGCAATACAAATATTCTCGTGATTTATTCCCTGATATGCTTGGGCAAATTTTCCTAAAAGTAACTCACTTCGTCCCTTTAACTTACCAGTACCGTAGGAATCACCCGTATCAAATAGTGTGATACTATTGCTCACACAGAGATTAAAAACCTCCTGTAACTGGTTATCCATACTTTCATTGTATCCCCAGAGCAGTTGATTTCCCCAAGCCCAAGTTCCGCAACCCATGAGAGGCAGATTTAATAAATTGTTAGTTAGCATAATTAAGAAAAACTTGCCAATTGTTATAAACTAATTATTTGGGAATAATACCAATTATCCGTAAAGCTAAACCGAATAATTATCATTTTTATTTATCTGCGTTTAACTTTCATTTTAAAAATATCACAAGTATCAAAGTAAAAACTAAATGCCCATTATCATTTGTCCGGGAATTCATGCCCCAGAATTAACTAAAAGCTTCATCCAAGGGTGCTTAAATCAATCTGGTGAAAACCCCGTAGATATACTGGTTTATCCTGAACAGGGTTATTTAACTTTATCAACATTGCATATTTTACATTTTTTGTGCGATTCCTTGGGAGTGCCTAGCGATCGCCTCGGTAATAAGCTAAAATCGCCTGTTATATTCTTATGCTTTAGTGCTGGTGTTATTGGAGGTATAGGTGCAGCCACCGCATGGCAACTTTTGGGAGGTCATGTTCAAGCCTTTATTGCTATTGATGGTTGGGGAGTCCCTCTAGGGGGCAATTTCCCCATACATCGTTTAAGTCATGATCATTACACCCATTGGAGTTCAGCTTACCTCGGTATGGGAGAAAACAACTTTTACGCCGAGCCAGCAGTTGACCATTTATCAATGTGGCAGTCCCCCCAATCTGTCCAAGGACAGTGGACAAATCCTTCCGTTGGCTTCTCTCCACCTAAAAAATACCTCAGTGCATCCGAATTTCTCAATTTCCTATTAGAACGTTATAACAAGAAATAGTGATTATTTATTCCCCATTCCCAAGTATCTGATGCTTCCTCCTGAACCTACTGCTATTAATAATGGTTTTGCCGCACTGATCAAAAACCGGGGTTTTATGCTCCTGTGGATTGGTCAACTAATTTCTCAATTAGCTGATAAGGTATTCTTTGTGTTAATGATTGCCTTACTCAAACTCTACCTACCTAGCAATGAGATAGACGGTGACGCACGCTTCTATTTATATATGGCCTTTACCCTGCCAGCAATGCTGTTTGGTTCTGCCGGTGGTGTTATCGTTGACCGTGTGCCAAAAAAACTGATTATGGTAGGTTCAGATCTGGTGCGGGGATTATTCATGATTTTAATTCCCTTCCTGCCACGACAATTTGGGATCCTTTTATTCTTTACCTTTGGTATCTCCACCGTTACCCAGTTTTTTGCCCCAGCGGAACAAGCGTCAATTCCGTTGTTGGTGAGAAAGGAAGGTTTAATGGCTGCTAATGCCCTATTTAGCAGCACTATGATGGCAGCATTAATTATTGGTAATGCAGTGGCTACTCCGATGTTAAACTGGTTTGAAACCTTTAATAAAGGCTTTGGCAAAGAATTGGTCGTCGGCTGCTTGTACCTAATTTCTGCCATGATTATGATGCCAATTCAGTTTCGAGAACATAGACACATTGAAAAAACCGCACCCGCAATTAATCCCTGGGCGGAATTTGTGCTAGGACTGCGCTATCTCAAACAAAATCGGCTGGTGTGGAATGCTATGCTACAAATTGTCACCTTATACTGCGTATTTGCCGCCCTGATAGAATTAGCCATTGGTATGGCGGCAAGATTACATTTAGCACCAGAAGAGTTTAGCTCTTTCGTAGCGGCCGCTGGGGTAGGTATGGTGATAGGTGCGGCTATTCTTGGACATTCTGGACATCGTCTTCATCATAAGCCCTTGCCTTTAATCGGATTTTTGATTATGGCATTTTCTTTGGGTTTATTCATTTTCATTGATAACCAACCTCTAGCATTAGGACTGTGCATTTTCTTGGGCGTAGGTGCAGCTTTTGTTAATGTGCCAATGCAAACTTTAATTCAGCAACAAACACCATCAGAAATGCACGGTAAAGTCTTTGGCTTTCAAAATCATGCCATTAATATTGCCCTGACCGCACCTTTGTTAATTACCACCAAGTTAGTTAATGCCTTTGGTTTGTCCGCAGTTTTATTGGGAATGAGTATAGCTGTCGCAGCTATTGGTATGTGGACTTGGCAAAATACTCGCCGGGTCTTGCAAGATGTAATCTAAAAATTGTAGAATCAAAATCCATTTTTAATGTTTATCAATCAAGCTTTCTCTGCAATTGTGATAATTTTTAACTTAAAATGAGATTTTAAATACAAAATCTAGGCGTTAATTTTAGCTATACTTTGAGGTTAACCGTGGTTTCGTCTTCTCAAATCAGTCTCCCACAATCTGAAAATCACAAACAGTCTGCTATCTCTAATTCCTCAGTTCCCACACCCCAACGGGCATCTGGCGGTTTTGCCTTGATAGATAGTCTCATCCGTCATGGCGTTGAACATATTTTTGGTTATCCCGGTGGCGCAATTCTGCCGATTTATGATGACCTCTATAAAATAGAAGCCTGTGGTACAATTCAGCATATCTTAGTTAGACACGAACAAGGTGCATCCCATGCCGCCGACGGTTACGCCCGTGCTACTGGTAAAGTAGGGGTATGTTTTGGTACTTCCGGTCCTGGAGCAACCAATTTAGTTACAGGCATTGCTACAGCTTACATGGATTCCATTCCCATGATTGTCGTTACGGGACAAGTACCACGAGCGGCAATTGGTACAGATGCCTTTCAAGAAACAGATATTTACGGGATTACTTTACCCATTGTTAAGCATTCCTATGTCGTCCGTGATGCCAAAGATATGGCGCGGATTGTCGCTGAAGCTTTTCATATTGCCAGCACTGGTAGACCTGGGCCTGTTTTAATTGATGTTCCCAAGGATGTGGCTTTAGAAGAGTTTGATTATGTGCCTGTCGCGGCAGGTTCTATTAAGTTACCGGGTTATCGTCCCACGGTGAAGGGAAATCCTCGCCAAATTAATGCAGCAATCCAATTAATTCGAGAAAGTCGCCGCCCCTTGTTGTATGTTGGGGGAGGAGCGATCGCTGCTAATGCCCACGAAGAAGTCAAACAACTGGCAGAATTATTTAATCTCCCCGTCACTACCACCTTAATGGGTATCGGTGCATTTGACGAACATCATCCCCTGTCTTTGGGAATGTTGGGAATGCACGGTACTGCTTACGCCAACTTTGCTGTTACAGATTGCGATTTATTAATTTGCGTCGGCGCAAGATTTGATGACCGCGTGACAGGTAAATTAGATGAATTTGCCTCTTTAGCTAAAGTCATTCACATTGATATTGACCCCGCAGAAGTCGGTAAAAACCGCGTTCCCGAAGTTCCCATTGTTGGTGATGTTAAGAACGTCTTAAAAGACTTATTACGCCGATGTCAAGACGCAAATACTAAAGCTACACCCAACCAAAACCAAGAATGGTTAAACTTAATTAACAGTTGGAAACAAGATTATCCTTTAATTGTTCCCCATCACGCTGACAGCATTTCTCCCCAAGAGGTAATTGTCGAGGTTGGCACTCAAGCGCCCCAGGCATTCTACACCACAGATGTCGGTCAACATCAAATGTGGGCTGCTCAATTCCTCAAAAATGGACCAAGACGCTGGATTTCTAGCGCTGGTTTAGGAACAATGGGTTTTGGTGTCCCCGCGGCTATGGGTGTAAAGGTAGCATTCCCGGACGAAGAAGTAGTCTGTATTAGCGGTGATGCCAGTTTCCAAATGTGTTTGCAGGAGTTGGGAACACTCGCACAATACGGGATTAATGTCAAGACCTTGATCTTAAATAACGGTTGGCAGGGAATGGTGCGTCAGTGGCAAGAAGCCTTCTATGGCCAGCGTTATTCATCTTCTAACATGGAAGTAGGAATGCCTGATATTGAGCTTTTAGCACAGGCTTATGGCATTAAGGGGATGGTAATTACCAAGCGGGAAGAGTTGGCAGATAAAATTGCCGAAATGCTGGCACACAATGGACCGGTAATTGTCAATGTCCATGTTACCAGAGATGAAAACTGTTATCCCATGGTAGCCCCTGGGAAGAATAACTCGCAAATGGTTGGTTTACCTAAGTCAACATCAAGAACCGCAGTTGAATCAATTTCTTGCAGCAATTGTGGAACTCAAAACCAAGCTAATCATAATTTTTGTTCTGAGTGTGGAACAAAGTTATAGTTAGATTTTGTAAGGGTTTAGCGTTATGCTTTACCCTTATACAAAATGGTAATTTATAATTTCAAGCAACATCAATTAATTGTTCTAGAGATAATAAATATTTAGGCTCTACTAGAGTGGTTATGGTAAA
>NZ_PGEM01000007.1:0-211 GCF_002934005.1 Cuspidothrix issatschenkoi CHARLIE-1
TGCGGAATGTGGGTTATAAAATGGCTGAAACACTTGTGAGAGTTCATTATGGGGAATTTCCACCCCAGAGATATTTAGTTTTAATTCTATTGTCTCTAGATGCAAGCTAGTAGTAATTGTAATTGATTTATGTGGGGGTGTACATTGACAAGCTTGATTAAGAATATATTTGGAGATGGTAATTGTGTCCATTTGGGGATGGATTTAACTT
>NZ_PGEM01000007.1:283-4981 GCF_002934005.1 Cuspidothrix issatschenkoi CHARLIE-1
CATGAATTACCCCTACGCAAGAATAAGGTGTTCAGCCACATCTTACGTAAGTCCTAAGAGATAAGGGAAAAGAATAGATAAGATAAGATAACTATTTAATTTTGGTGACAAGTAGAATGGATTGAATCACTCAAAATTTGTAGTCAGGAATTTATGCCTCATTTGAGAACTCAAGTCCTCACTACGAAATTATTTCTAGATAAATATGCACTGCGTACCCTACACTATTTAATATTATTCAGAAATTATTAAGGATTCCTATCTTACTAATTACTGAATTTTCCCATCTGCCTATTAGCTATTCTCCAGTTAGTACCGCAAGACGGAAGTCAAAAATAATATGGCGTAAGCTTTTTAGTGATTGAGAATGGTTGTTTTATTTACGCCATGCTGTACTAGTGTACTGAGATTATCACCACAAAGTATACCAAATTTCTGTATTGCTGATAACAGACCTTGTGACGGTTTGTGAACAGGTACTTTAAGTGTAAGAATTCAGGTGAGGTAAAAAGATCCCCGACTTCTGTGATCAATTTATTATTTATGGACACAATTAATAAAAGAAGTCGGGGATCTGGGTATCAACGAGCGTTATAGCTGAATACTTACCTTTAAGTAACAGCTAATCCTATGCCAATATTTGACTGTGTGATGAAAAATGTGCTATTTTTGCCTATCTAATTTATGAATATCTCAAAATCTCAACCCAGGATTTTATGGGTACAAGTTTTAGCTTTAGCAGGAGTGCAAGGGGCAATTACCTTAACTTGGTTAGTTTATAATATCTATTTACCCCAACTTTTAACTCAATTTGGATTTCCTGCATCCTTAGCAGTTGGTTTATTAGTGGTAGAAAATGCCTTGGGTGTGGTATTAGAACCACTAATGGGGGGACTTTCCGATCATGCTATTCACTGGTTAGGAAGTCGGTTTCCCTTTATTTCCGTGGGTGTAATTTTAGCCTCAAGTTTATTTATTGCCATTCCTTGTATTGTGACTTTCATTCCCCCAATAGCAGTAATAAAGGGAATTTTACCTTTAGTTTTAATAGCTTGGGCATTAGCAATGACAGTATTTCGTTCTCCTGCTATTTCTTTATTAGCCAGATATTCTATGCCTAAGGAATTACCATTGGCAGTGAGTTTTGTAACTTTAGCGGGGGGAATAGTTGGGGCTTTTCGCGGAGTTGCAAACACATTTATTTTAAGTTTGGGACCAATTGCGGCTTTTTCTATAGCTTCCTTTGTGCTTTTGGGTGCAGTTTTTACATTACGGTTTTTTAATCCTCCTGAAACACCAGAAAATCCAGAAAATATAGAAATCCCAAAAATCCCAATTGGCAAATTAGCCTTAATTTTAGTTACAGGTTTTAGTATAGCTTGGGGTTCTCGACTGCTGATGGATACTATTGGCAAAATCCTTAAAACCCAACTTCAGACCAATAATATTAGTGGAATTATGCTAGGAATTGGCTTAATTTTGGCTATTGCTGCCTTACCTGCGGGATTTTTAGCTGTGAAATTTGGTAATCGTCAAGCGATGTTAGCAGGTATCTTTGCAACTATTTTATCACTTATATTGATGTTAAATCTAGGCGTACATTTCCTAATTGTATTATTGACATTAGCCGGACTTAGCCTCATTCTTAATGGTGTAATTCCTTATGCTTTAGAATTAATGCCCCCAAAATGGGCAGGTTTAGGAACTGGAATGTATTTTGGTGGCTTTTCCTTGGCGATGAGTCTATTTGGATTTGTGTTTCCAGCAACAATTACATCTCTAGTTGCTGGAATAAGCAGTATCTTTGCCCTTTTACTGGCCAGTATGTGTATTATAGTAGGCGAAAAATATATAGCAATCCTCAACAAAAAGTGAACACCCAAACGTCCCGTAGGCATACATCTCCTTATTCTCCACCTCCGCGCCCTCTGCGTCTGGAGCGGTTCGTTAAAAAAAAATCCCGTTTGCTGACAGATTTCGTAAAAGATACACAAATAAAATAGGAGTGCTATATGAATAATAAAACAGATTTTCGCATTGAAAGAGACTCAATGGGCGATCGCCAAATTGCCAACAACGTTTATTATGGTATTCAAACCCAACGGGCAATAGAAAACTTTCCTATTAGCGGCATTAAACCTTTACCCACTTATATAGATGCTTGTTTATATATTAAAAAAGCTACCGCTATTGTTAACGGAGAATTAGATTGTATTCCCACAGATATCAGCACAGCCATCATTCAAGCCACTGATGAGATATTAGCAGGTAAATTACGCGATCAATTTGTGGTTGATGTTTATCAAGCCGGTGCAGGAACTTCACATCACATGAATATTAACGAAGTTCTAGCAAATCGCGCTTTGGAAGTTCTTGGCGATCAAAAAGGTAATTACAAACTTGTTAACCCTAACGATCATGTTAACTACGGACAGTCTACCAACGATGTCATTCCTACTGCTATCCGTATCGGTGGTTTACTGGCATTATCTCGCACCTTACAGCCAGCTTTAGAACAGGCAATTTCCGCCTTAGAGTCCAAAGCCACAGAGTTTCAAGATATCGTTAAATCTGGGAGAACCCACCTCCAGGACGCTGTACCAGTGCGTTTAGGTGATACCTTTGCCGCTTGGGCGCACATCCTCTCAGAACATCAAAACCGTCTTTATATTGCTTCAGGGGATTTAATGGTATTGGGTTTAGGTGGAAGTGCGGCGGGAACAGGAATGAATACCCACCCTGAATATCGCAAACGGGTGGTAGAAACCCTCTCCCAATTATTAGAATTTCCCCTTGAACCTGCACCCCATTTAATGGCTGCGATGCAAAGTATGGGTGCATTTGTGAATGTATCCGGGGCGGTGCGAAATTTAGCCCAGGATCTAGTTAAAATCTCCCATGATCTGCGGTTAATGGACTCAGGTCCCAAAACCGGGTTTAAGGAAATTCAACTGCCGCCAGTACAACCTGGTTCTTCCATTATGCCTGGGAAATATAACCCAGTGATGGCAGAGATGACATCAATGGTATGTTTTCAGGTGATGGGATATGATCAAGCGATCGCTTTTTCTGCCCAGGCTGGACAATTAGAATTAAATGTGATGATGCCCCTCATTGCCTATAATTTAATTCACAGCATCGAGATTTTAGGTAACACAATTTCGGCTTTAACAACAAGCTGTATTCAAGGAATTACTCCCAATAGAGAAAGATGTTTAGCTTATGCAGAAGGCAGTTTATCATTAGTCACAGCCTTAAACATTCACATTGGTTATTTGAATGCTGCTGCTGTAGCCAAAGAATCCTTAGAAACAGGTAAATCTCTGCGGCAAATAGTTCTAGAAAACGGCTTAATGACAGAAGCAGAATTAGCGACTGTACTTGATTTAGAACAAATGAGTGCGATCTTGCCTTTAAAATAAATATAATAGACATAGGAGTGAAAATTATCCTAGGGACAATTTTGCGGGCAAGATGCCCGCACCACAAACGTTTGATTATGGTTGTACCTCATTTAGATGAAATATGCTGTATATGCAACTTTACAAAGAAATGGTATTTTTTTCTATCAGGATTTGGTATTCTTCTTGGGATAAAGAAAGAATAATTTGAGCTAGGGAGTCCAGGAGTTTGGTGTTAATGGTACTGGTGGGTTGGTTCATAATTAAGTATTTGCGTGGTTGGAGAATAAATAATACAAGTTGCTAGGGTCTAAGTAGTTTCTCTCTGTGAATAAAAACGCTGATTATCAAGCATGGGACTGTTATTTTGCTGTTGCTAATAGGTCTGATAATGCTTGTAATGATTTATTATCTGCTTGGGGTGACCAAACTGTGGCACTGGTTGAAGCAAGTTGGTTGAGGAGTGTATTTTCGGTGTCACTGGTTTCTAAGTTACATCCTTCTTCTTTGGCTACTGCTAATAGGAGAAAATGGATGAGTCTGAGTTTATCTTGATGTGATAGTTGGTTAACTGTGGGTAAGAGCTGCATTAATCCCCGTTTTTGTTGTTTGTATGCTGCGAGTTGTTTTTCTAAGGTTGATATTTCTGTATCGGCTGTTGAGATAATAGAGGCAATTTTTTCTTGTTCTGGAAGTGAAGGAAGACGAAGTAAGATTTCAACTCACATTCCGCATAAGCGGAGAATAAAAAAATAATTATCTCCAAAAACATTGTTTGGTAAGGGTTTTCAGGATTTTAGTTCAAAGGAACTATAAAATGTTTATTAGGAATTTATCTCATTTATTGAGAATATTTTTGGAGTAAAGTTTGTACAACCCTGAATCTTTCGTGATAATTATTCAGAATTGGATTTTATCTGCGGAATGTGGGTTCTCAACTATCTGAGATTAAATCACTCCCCCATAAATCCTGGAGTTTAGACTAAGACATGACAAGATGACCCAGAGGGACTGAGTTGACAAATTACATAGCTCAAACTAGAAAAACTAAGAGGTTAAGCCGATTTAGGTTGTTCCTTCTTGGGTCTAGGAGTAGTCTTTTTGACAGTAGGGTAGCGAATTCTGCGTAAGCGAATTCTCCCAGTAGGCCAGCCAGGAGACTTTCCACGGGGTTTGGGGGTTTCAGCCGGTGTACCAATCGCGGCGAAAACTCCTCCCATAGACTGAGCAACTCTTCCAGGAGATAAATTGGTCTGTTTTTTCTGCCAAGGTAATGGATTATCAGCCGCAACATCAC
>NZ_PGEM01000060.1:0-20773 GCF_002934005.1 Cuspidothrix issatschenkoi CHARLIE-1
CTACTCTGTCTACAGCTATATTAATTGAGTACGAGCATTGACGATAGCCTGTTTTACTTGATTAAATCCTGTGCCGCCATAGCTGTTCCGGGCTGCAACGACTTGACGGGGAGAAATAGCTTCATAAATATCTACTGCAAATGCGGGATGAATTTGTTGCCACTCTTCTAGTTGTAAATCTTTGAGGAGTTTACCCGCCGCAATACTAGTTTTAACGACTTTACCAACAATGTTATAAGCTTCTCGGAAAGGTACACCCCGCGCAGCAAGATAATCTGCGACATCGGTAGCATTAGAGAAATCTTCTGTAACTGCTGTGGCTAATCGCTGATGACGAAATTCTAAACCTTCTTGGAGCAATATTGTTATTGCTTCTAAACAGGCTTTAACTGTATTAACGGTATCAAATATGCCTTCTTTGTCTTCCTGGAGGTCTTTATTATAGGCCAGTGGTAAACCTTTCATAATTACTAACATGGCTTGCAAATGACCAAATACTCGCCCTGTTTTACCACGCACTAATTCGGGTACGTCGGGGTTTTTCTTTTGGGGCATGATACTAGAACCTGTGGCACAGCTATCTTTGAGGGTGACAAAACGAAATTCTTCTGATGCCCACAGAATCACTTCCTCCGAAAGCCGGCTGAGGTGAACCATGATAATACTAGCAGCACAGAGAAATTCTATGGCGAAATCCCGATCGCTCACGCCGTCCAAGCTGTTAGCATAAATATGATCAAAATGCAATAATTTAGCTGTATAGTGGCGATCTATGGGGAAGGTTGTCCCCGCTAAAGCACCACAACCCAAGGGGGAAATATTCACCCGGCTATAAACGTCTTCCAAGCGTTCCCAGTCCCGTTGTGCCATTTGAAAGTATGCCAACAGATGGTGGGCTAAACTGACAGGTTGGGCGCGTTGCAGGTGGGTATAACCAGGAATTAGGGTTTCGATATTTTTTTCGGCTATATCGAGTAAGACTGTCTGAAAGTCCCGTAATTGCTCTCGAATTTGTTGGATTTGATCGCGGAGGTATAATCGGGTATCTGTACCAACTTGGTCATTGCGAGAACGGGCTGTGTGGAGTTTTTTCCCTACATCTCCGACAATTTCCGTGAGTCGCTTTTCTACAGCAAAATGGACATCTTCGGCATCAATGCCTGGCTGGAATTCTCCGTGGCGATATTCTTGACGAACTTTTTCTAAACCTGTGAATAGTGCTTCCCCTTCTTCATGGGAAATTATACCCGTGTGAGCCAGCATTTTGGCATGGGCTTGGGAACCAGTAATGTCATATTCGATGAGTTCAATGTCAAAACTTATACTGGCATTAAAATGAGCGATCGCCGGATGTAGCGCGGATTCAAAACGCTGACTCCAAGTTTGTTTTTCGGTCATAAATCTGAGGGGAAAGGAAGAAATTATTTTGTAGATATTAGATTTTGAATCATACGCCTTATGTGAGTTAAAAATCTTGTTGTTTCAATCAGAGTTTCCACAAAATGCCTAAAACGATAGTTTGAGAAATATCAAGAAAAATACAAGATTTTAGGTATCTAATTTACATCCGCCGTATTATCATTAATCTAAAATCCAAAATCTAAAATTACTTTAACCGTAAGTTGTTAAACTTTTAAACATATAGCCAAGAACTACACCAATACACAATGCCCAAATTTGCCCACTTTTGACAAAGTGATTCCAAGAACCTTGGATTTGACCTAAAAGGTCTGGGTCTTTAATATTGCTGTAATTGTCAGCCATAAAAAAAGTAATATGTTCGTGTAAATTACCTAATACTGGCGATAAGGAATCATGCAAGTATTCCATAGGGTTTGTACCAAATAGGGTGATAAACTTAGGAAGAAAGTTGAAGTAGCTAAGTAGGTTGGCGTTAAAAATTGGAACAGGGAACAGGGAACAGGGAAGAGAGTTTTGGGCGATTTTACTTTTCTTCACATACCTTTAAATTTTCCGGTTTACCTACTTAATCAAATAAAAAATTACAGGCAATTATACGTAACCTTTACTTTCATACCTTACTATATTTCTGTTGCCAAGCGTAATTTTTCTGAAGTTCGCAAAATTTGCCCGGCTAAAACGGCTGCACCAAAACCATTATCTATATTTACTACCCCTACACCCGCCGCACAAGAATTAAGCATTGTTAACAAAGGGGCTAAACCGGAAAAACTCGCACCATAACCAATACTGGTAGGAACAGCAATGACAGGACAATCTGCTAAACCTGCTACCACACTGGGCAAAGCTCCTTCCATTCCCGCCACTACGATTAATACTGATGCTGATTCTAATAGGTGACGGTTACTAAGTAAACGGTGAATTCCTGCTACACCTACATCCCATAGACGCTGGACAGAGAAACCGGATAGTTCCGCAGTGACAGCAGCTTCTTCGGCAACCGGTAAATCAGCAGTACCGGCGGAAAGAATGCCAATTGTACCGGGAAATCTAGGTTCAATGCTAGAGGGAATAATGGCACAAATGCGGGCTTGTTCGTAATAATGGATACCTCTAACTTTGTTTTGTAGGGCGGAATATACTTGTGGTTCAATGCGCGTAGCCATGACTACGGAAGTGCGGTGGCGCATAACTTCCATAATTTGGGCAATTTGTTCAGGTGTTTTACCCGGTCCCCAAATAACTTCCGGGAAACCGGTTCTTAATTGACGATGGTTGTCTATTTTGGCAAACTCACCGACAGATTGATAGGCTAAGTCTTTGAGTGAGTCAAATGCTATCTCTGGGCTAATTTTACCATTAGCAACAGATTCTAAGAGCGATCGCAAAGCTTCGGGTTGAGTCACAGCAATTTTAGATTTTAAATGAATATAATTATCATTGATATGTGTTTGATGTATACAAACATCAATTTATACTATAAATCTCTTCTAGATAAAAATTGTTCAAAATATCGCCTCTGCTTTTAGGTTGATTATGTTTATAGCCTTAATGATACCATATAACAAGTAGGTTAATAAAGTTCATAAATTTAATCAAATCATGAACAAATACACCAAGAAGAAAAAGTATCTAAATATTTTGAATAAATTGATACTTATTCTGATATGTTTTATTTTTACAATAAACATATCTATGGGTTATGCTCAAGATAAATCTACACCTATTGTTCAAGATTCAGAAATTGTAAATAAAATAGATGGAACTCCTGTATTATTAGGAGATACAACACTATTTGTGATTCAAAAAAGTGTAGGTTCATTTTCTCCCCAAGAGCGAGCGCAAGCTGTAACCAATAGACTGGAAATAATTGCAAATGATCCGTTAATATCTATAGATAACCTGCGAGTAGTGGAAGATTCAGATATAACTAGTATTGTGATAGGGGATAAAACATTATTTACTATCACAGACAAAGATGCTAAAGCTGCAAATAAAACAAGACAAATACTAGCAGAAAAATGTATAGAAATAATTAGAAATGCCATCAATCAATACAGAAAAGAACGTAGTTTAGATTATATTATTAAAGGGCTATTATATAGTTTTATTTTAACAATATTTTTATTGATATTCCTGAAAATATTTAATCAAGTTTATCCGATAATTATAACCAGATTACAAAATTGGAGAGGAATTAGAATTCCTGAGTTAAGAATTCAAAATATAGAACTTTTACCCGCAGCTAGAGTCATTAATATTGTGACTAGGCTAGTTAAAATTATCCGCATAATTATAGTAATTAGTATTTTTTATATCTACATTTCTTTAGTTTTAAGTTTTTTCCCTTGGACTAAACAAATAAGTTCTAGACTTATTAGTTATTTTCTAGCAGCAATTTATAAAAGTTGGTTAGCATTTGCTGATTATTTACCTAATATATTTGCATTAGCCTTAATTTTCTTCATCACCCACTACAGTCTTAAATTTATTCGCTATATTTTCACAGAATTAGGTAATGGAAATATATCCGTTCCCGGCTTTTATAATGACTGGGCAGAACCAACTTATAAACTGGTATTCTTAATTATAGTCGCCTTAGCATTAGTATTAGCATTTCCTTATTTACCGGGATTTGGTTCACCAGCCTTTCAGGGTATATCTGTATTTTTAGGTATTTTATTTTCACTAGGTTCAACGGCTGTTATTACTAACGTGGTCGCGGGAATAATTCTTATTTATACTCGTGCTTTCCAAATGGGCGATCGCATTAAAATTGGTGAAGCTATAGGTGATATAGTAGAAAAAACACTACTAGTTACCCGTATTCGTACCATCAAAAATGTCATTATTACTATTCCTAATGGAACTGTATTAAATAGCCAAATTATTAACTATACCGCCCTATCTCAAGACCCTAATTATTATCTCATCATACATACTACAATCACACTAGGCTATGATCTACCCTGGCGTAAAGTGCATCAAGCTTTAATTGATGCCGCACTAGCAACAAATAATATACTAACTGAACCTATTCCCTTTGTTTTGCAAACTAGTTTAGATGATTTCTATGTTAGTTATGAATTAAACGCTTATAGTAATAAACCCATGCTAATGGCGAACATTTATTCAGAACTACATCAAAATATTCAGGATAAATGTAACGAAGCAGGGATGGAGATTCTTTCTCCTCATTACTCTGCTGTCAGAGACGGTAATCAAACCACTATACCAGAAAACTATCTTTCTGAAGATTACAAACCACCAGGATTTCGGCTATCCTCCTTAAATAACCTGTTTAACCTCGACAACATTAAAAATAGATCAGATTCATAGTTCCACTTCCTGCCTCCTGCTATAACTGTTTGTTTAATCAGAAATAACTTATGAAAAATTCTTTAAAAACAATCCAAAACTTGCTTGCTGACACCACTATTATCAAGTTGATTGAAGTGATTTCAGGTATTATTATAGTTGCTATTATTTTCCGAATTTTATCTCAAGTTTTACCACGTCAGGTTCAAGATACTGATTTACGCTATCGTATCCGCAAAGCTATTACCTTTGTTGGCTATGCAATTATGGGTTTATTAATTGTTTTAATCTTTAGTGATAGCCTGGGAAAACTAACAGTAATTTTTGGGGTAATTGGTGCTGGTGTTGCCTTTGCATTACAAGAAGTAATTGGTAGTTTTGCTGGTTGGGTAGCTATTTCTTTAGGTCAATTTTACACCCCAGGAGATAGAGTTTTGCTGGGTGGAATTATGGGAGATGTTATAGATATTAGCATTTTGCGTACTACCTTAATGGAGTGCGGTGCTTGGGTAAAAGCTGATCTTTATAATGGAAGGATTGTTAGAATTGCTAATAGCTTCGTGTTTAAAACACCCGTATTTAATTATTCGGCAGATTTTCCCTTTGTATGGGATGAAATTACTGTACCAGTAAAATACGGGAGCGATCGCTCTTTAACCAGAGAAATTCTACAACAGGTAGCTAACGAAGTTGTCGGGGAATATATGTCCCAAGCCAAGGCACAATGGCAACACATGGTACACAAGTATTTAATTGAAGATGCCAAAATTGAACCTGCTGTCACCTTAGCAGCTAATGATAATTGGCTGGAATTTACCCTCCGTTATGTAGTGGACTACAAACAACGTCGAGGCAAAAAAGATGTCATATTTAGCCGTATTCTTGACGAATTTGACAATACAAACGGTAGGATAAGTATTGCTTCCACTACTATTCACCTAGTAGAAACACCCCCATTTAATGTCAAACTTATGGACAACAAATAAAAAAGTTCTCATCTAATAACTTTAATTTCATGAATATTCCAAAAAAGACCACCCAAACCAGAAAATTTAATACCTTCAAACCTATTTCGCACTGCTGATAGAGAATAGGGATTGATTAAATGAATGAACGGTACATACTCCTGTGCTAATTGTTGGCTTTCACCATAAATTTTCTTTAATTTAGCTTCATCAAATTCCTGTGCGCCTTGAATATAAAGTTCATTAATTTTCTGTTCCCATTCTGCAACTTCCCTCCCTTCTATGGGTTTTTGTCCTGCTTGGGGTTTTTGATTAAACATATGTAATCCCCCATCAGGCGACCAAACATTTGCGCCATCATTAGGTTCTAAACCGCCTGTCAAGCCAATTAAACAAGTATCCCAATCTAAAGTATTAGAAAGTTTATCTAGAAAAGTATTCCAGGCCAAAGGTGTGAAATCTACTTGAATACCTATTTTACTCAAATCTTGTTTAATTTGTGAACCCATAGATTCCCGAATTTTATTACCAGCATTGGTGAGTAAAGTAAATCTCACTTCATTATCTTGAGCATCTACTAAAAGATTTTTCTGATTATATTTGAATCCTGCTTTTAGTAGCAATTCTTTAGCTTTATCAGGATTATATTTATAAACCTTTAAACCTTGTTCTGGGGATAAATAATAGGGACTTTGAACCGAAATAGGAGAATTTTGGGGCGTACCTAAACCACGAAAAGTATTATTTAACATGGTTTGTCTATCAATCGCATAAGCTACAGCTTGACGGAATTTTACATTATTAAACCATTGGGATTTGATAGGATCAACTAAGGGTTTATCATCTCTTTTTCCCTTATTTAAATTAAAAGACATAAAAGAGGTGCTAGAACTGGGACCACCATTATATATTTTAAAGTTTCCTTGTTTTTCCTGGACTTTTAATAGAGAAAAATAATCAGGAGAAACACCAATACTATCTAAGTCTCCAGAGCGAAATTGTAGTAAAGCTGTATCAGTTGATTCGACAATTTGCCAAATTATTTTTTCAATATAAGGTTGGGGTTGACCTTGGGCATCTTTACGCCAATAATAGGGGTTACGGCGAAAAATTACCCGTTGACTCGTATCATATCTTTCCAGTTTGTAAGGGCCATTAACAATTAATTCTTCGGGAGGAGTATCAACACCCCATTTACTTAAAAATTCCAATTTACCATCTTTATTTTTAGTTTTGACTGATTTTTCTAAAACATGAGCAGGTAAAATAGATGCTCCTGTATTGAGTAAAAATGGTCTAAATGGTTCGGGTACAATAAATTCTACTCTTCTATTATCTATTTTTTTCACCGTTGGTAATTTGCGATCTTTACCAATTCTCAAAATATCTCTAATATCTGTGGGGATATTTTGATTGAGATAAATATCATTGTAGGTAAATACAACATCATCAACTGTTAATGGTTCACCATCTGACCATTTTAAACCTTCACGCATGGTAAAGGTAATTTTGGTTTTATCTGGTGATATTTCCCAAGACTGGGCTAATGTACCTTCTATTTTACCATCAATAGGATTTTGAGTTAATAATCCTTCATAAGTATAACCAAAAATATTCGGTGATTCCGAACTTAATGCAGCATTAAATGTTTTTGGATCACTCAGAATACTGGTTACTAATTGGGGTACTTGAGCAGCACTGGTTTTTAATTTAGTTGATGTACAGGCGGTCATTGTCATTGCTGTAAAGGCAATGATTATGATTAATAATAACAAGCGTTTTGTGTGATTGAGTATTGTTTTAGTTAATGTCATAGTTTCAATCATTCAATAATTATTTTTAAGTTGATGAACGAGAATTAAACCAGTCGAGAAAATGCTGTGCCATCCTAAAATATCTAATTCCAGTGTTATCTAAAGATTCTCTGACTTCAGTTGTACCAAAATCTTTGCTATTACTACTGATAAATGCTTTTTCTTCTCCATAATGTGAATTAGCATGATTTAAAATACATTGTAAAATTAAATTATCCATAATATCATTTCTGATTAGTAATGTTTCTGGTTCTGTTAAAATTGATTTACAAATATCCTGGAGTCCATCTGAATCTAAATATATGCTTCTTGCTTTAGAAATTTCTCGCTCAATAACATTATCAAGACGAGATTGAATATAATTAAGTAATGATTGATTTTCAATAATTGCTTGCTCTAAATGTCCACAGAAAGATTGAGCATGATTAGAGGTCAGATCGCGTCTAGCTTCCCTAATTTTACTATTCATTTCCTTTTCAAACGACAGTTTGGCTTGTTTTTCTATCTTAAAAACAGATATAGCTTCAATATAACAAATATTGGGTATCAATATACGGACTGAGTGAGGCGGTGTAGATAGTAGAGTTTCCGCTTGTGAATCCTGTCCTTTGGCAATAGCCATCAAAAAATTAGTTTCTATGTAAAGTATTGTCACCTGAATTTACCTAATTATTCGAGTTGATTCAATTTTTATTCATTCTGTGAATAAGTATCTCCACCTTCTATTTTTTCTAATAAACCAATTTTTGCTAGTTCTTCAGATCCAGGCGGTATCTCTGATTTCCAATGATACGCTAAATCTCTTAACCAAGCTTCTAGAAGGGTTATTAAATATAGTCCATATATTTTTTTATCAGCAAATTTATCATCATAATACTTTAGTATGTCAACTGTTTTTAGTGAAATTTTTAATTGCATATCATTATCATTTCTTACTTTAAAAATCTGAATTTCTTCAAGATTAGCTAACATAGCAAAAGGAATTTCTGTTTCCATAACTCTCAAATATGATTTGAGTTGTGAAACTGCGCTTTCTAATTTTTGATGAGTTTTAACTTCAACTAATAAAATAATTTTTTCATCTTTATCTACAACGGTTATATCAATGCAATATTTACGATTTTTAAATTGTATAGCTTCCATTACCTTAGTTCTCCTAAATTAATTGAGTAACTGTTTATGATATTTGCGTTTAGCGTTCAGCTATATGCTAACCATTTTTCTATTTTGGAAACTAATCACCAGTTACCAACAAAACCACAGCATAAGCACAAATACCTTCTTCTCTGCCTGTTGGTCCCAATTTTTCATTAGTGGTAGCTTTGACACCAATTTGATTTGGCTCTAATTTTAAAACTGCTGCTAATTTATCCCGCATTTTAGAAATATGGGGTTTTAATTTGGGACGTTCAGCAACTAAAACAGAATCAATATTGCCTATTTTCCAACCTTGATCAAGAATTAACTGATTGACCTGTTTCAATAGTACAAGACTATCAGCCCCTTTCCATTGGGGATCGGTGGGAGGGAAATAATGTCCTATATCACCTAAAGATAATGCTCCTAACATCGCGTCCATAATTGCGTGTGTTAGAACATCAGCGTCACTGTGTCCTAACAAACCGAGTTCATGGGGAATGTGAACACCGCCTAAAATTAAATGGCGATCGCTCACCAATCTGTGTATATCGTAGCCGTTACCAATTCTGATGTTCATAGTTAGTTGTCAGTAGGAAAAATCTGCTCCTCTGCTCCTCTGCTCCCCTGCTCCCTCTCTTCGTGCCATTTTTTCAGTAAATCGGGACGACGGGAGGCGGTGCGTTCAATTTGTTGTTGAAAACGCCAACGAGCGATCGCTGCATGATTACCACTTAGTAGCACATCTGGGACTTTCCAACCGCGAAAATTAGCAGGACGAGTGTACTGAGGAAAATCTAATAATCCTTCTTCAAAACTTTCACTTTTGAGAGATTCCTCCTTCCCCACGGTTCCAGGTAGGAGACGTACCACCCCATTAATCAAAGCCATAGAGGGAATTTCGCCCCCAGTCAGGATAAAATCTCCTAAAGATACCTCACGAGTCACTAAATTGAGGACTCTATCATCTACTCCTTCGTAGTGGCCACAAATCACAATTAATTGGTCGTAATTCGTGGCTAATTCGCGCAGTAAGGGCTGGTTCATCGGTTGTCCTTGGGGACTCATCAAAATCACATCTCGCCGGGCTAAAATTGGCAAAGACTCCACAGCCGTAAAAATCGGTTCTGGCTTCATCAGCATTCCCACCCCACCACCATAGGGTTCATCATCTACCTTATGGTGCTTGTCCGTGGTAAAGTCTCTGGGATTAGTCAGATGCACATGGGCAATCTGTTTAGCTAAGGCTTTAGCCAACAAACCAGAATTGAGAATTGATGTAAAACAGTCAGGAAAAAGTGTAACTATATCAAAACGCACAGTAATTCGTATTCGATAGAACTAAGATTAAGGGTAGATACCTAGCCAACACAATAACTAATAGGGTAACGTGGGTTAGACCTAAAGAAACAGTAAAAATACGGAAAAATCTACCAATAGTATCTAAAAGTACCAAAACTTGTGATACTTTAGTTAGATCAAAAGTTTTTCTAATTACTTAATTTATGTTTAAATATTGTCACAACTCAATTTAAATTTATAATCCTACCCTAGTTAACAACTTCCGGGATGCTTATCAACAGCCTCACCAAGTAAGAGTCTCAAGACCTACTCAACACCAAATCCAGAAGAAAATTATTGTGAACCTAACACTGTGAAACACTTCTGGAATAATAGATAGGTAAAAACAATGGCACTGGCTATGAGAACGACGGACATGACGTAATATTTTAAAGTATCGTGTGTGTCCAGCAGTGTCCTCTCACACCAAGCAGAGAGCAAAATTAACAAGTAAGTAATCAACCTTGTTGAATTAACCTGAAGTTGTTGACTCCCTCAAGCAGAAACACAATGCCGCAGTTAGAAGTTAAATCGCTGGAAATGAGGACACCCCAAGCAACTAAAACCGCCGTTCTGGTTATCGGAGGCGCGGAAGATAAAGTTCATGGACGAGAAATTCTGAGAACTTTTTTTGTTCGTGCTGGTGGTAACAAGGCGTATATTACAATAATTCCATCAGCCTCCCGGGAGCCTGCCATTATCGGTGGTAGGTATATTCGCATTTTTGAAGAAATGGGTGCCCAAAAGGTTGAAATTTTAGATATTCGTGAACGGGAACAATGCGAAAATCCTGAGATTAAAGCATCCCTAGAAGCCTGTACTGGTGTCTTCTTGACAGGAGGAGACCAATTGCGCCTTTGTGGAGTCCTATCCGATACACCAGCCATGGAAATTATCCGCCAGCGTGTAAGAGCCGGACAACTGACTTTAGCAGGTACAAGTGCTGGAGCAGCCGTTATGGGACATCACATGATCGCCGGTGGCGGAAGTGGAGAAACACCTAATCGTTCCCTGGTAGACATGGCCACTGGCTTGGGATTTATTCCTGAAGTTGTAGTTGACCAACATTTTCATAACCGGAATCGGATGGGGCGACTTGTCAGTGCGATCGCTGCACATCCTGATAGACTAGGCATTGGTATTGATGAAGATACCTGTGCTGTGTTTGAACGAGATGGTTGGCTACAAGTTATGGGTAAAGGCAGTGTGACCATTGTTGATCCCACAGAACTCACCCATACTAACGAACCTAATGTTAGTGCTAACGAACCCTTGACAGTACATAATTTAAGACTACATATCCTCAGTTACGGAGATCGCTTCCATCTTTACCAACGTACTGTTTTACCTGCTGTGCATCGGATCTCTAGCTGACTGTATAGAGTATCTCAGGTTACAACTGAAATTTGGCCGCACTGTGATTTATCTCTGTCTACCTCTTAGATACATCTATCTAGAGAAAACTGTTAATACTTAACAGTTAAGCGGTCAATTCCAGTGAGAAACTAGAAATTTGGTTCCGAATCTCCATCTACCTATTCCCATGAGAATCCTCAAGATCCAGACCTTACGCGGCCCCAACTATTGGAGCATTCGCCGAAATAAACTGATCATCATGCGCCTCGATCTCGAAAATCTTGCCGAAACGCCCTCCAATGAAATACCTGGCTTTTATGAAGGATTAGTAGAGGCATTGCCCAGTTTAGAGGGTCACTATTGCTCCCCAGGCTGTCGTGGTGGTTTTCTAATGCGGGTGCGAGAAGGTACAATGATGGGTCATATCGTGGAGCACGTAGCCTTGGAACTCCAGGAATTGGCTGGAATGCACGTAGGTTTCGGTCGCACCCGTGAGACTGCCAATCCTGGAATTTACCAGGTAGTCATTGAGTACCTAAATGAAGAAGCAGGTCGCTATGCGGGACGTGCCGCAGTGCGGCTATGTCAAAGTATTATTGACCGTGGACGTTACCCCAAAGCCGAATTAGAACAAGATATCCAAGACCTCAAGGATTTTTGGCGGGATGCTTCCCTTGGCCCTTCCACAGAAGCCATTATTAAAGAAGCTGAAAAGAAAGGTATTCCCTGGATGCCTTTACCTGCTAGGTTTTTGATTCAGTTGGGCTATGGTATCCATCAAAAACGGATTCAAGCCACGATGACCAACAACACAGGCATTCTCGGTGTAGAACTAGCTTGTGATAAAGAAGCCACAAAACGTATTCTTGATGCCAACGGTGTACCAGTTCCTAGAGGTACAGTCATCAATTTCTTTGATGATTTGGAAGAAGCCGTTGAATATGTTGGTGGTTATCCCATTGTGATTAAGCCTTTAGATGGCAACCATGGACGGGGGATCACCATTGATATCCGCACCTGGGAAGAGGCCGAAGCCGCTTATGAAATCGCTAGACAGGTTTCTCGATCCATCATTGTCGAACGCTATTATGTAGGTCGTGACCATCGGGTATTAGTAGTTAATGGCAAAGTTGTAGCTGTAGCAGAACGAGTTCCCGCCCATGTGATTGGTAATGGCAAATCTACTATTGCTGAACTCATTGAAGAAACTAACAAAGACCCCAATCGCGGAGAAGGCCATGATAATGTCTTAACGAAGATTGAGCTAGACCGTAACAGCTATCAATTACTAGATAGACAAGGATACACTGTGAATAGTGTACCACCTAAAGGTGATATTTGTTACCTGCGAGCTACAGCAAATTTGAGTACAGGTGGTAGTGCCGTAGATCGTACGGATGAAATTCACCCGGAAAATATTTGGTTAGCTCAACGGGTAGTCAGAATCATCGGGTTAGATGTAGCTGGAATAGATATTGTCACTTCAGATATTAGTCGTCCTTTGCGAGAACTAGATGGGGTAATTGTGGAAGTCAATGCTGCCCCTGGTTTCCGTATGCACGTTGCTCCTAGTATTGGCAAATCCCGCAACGTTGCTGGAGCGGTGATGGATATGCTATTCCCCCATGATCAATCTAGTCGCATTCCCATTCTCACTGTTACAGGTACAAATGGTAAAACTACGACTACTCGCCTTTTAGCACATATTTATAAGCAAACAGGTAAAGTAGTCGGCTATACAACTACAGATGGTACATATATTGGTGATTTCTTAGTGGAATCAGGAGATAATACAGGTCCCCAAAGCGCCCATGTCATCCTCCAAGATCCGACTGTAGAAGTGGCGGTATTAGAATCGGCTCGTGGTGGCATTCTACGCTCCGGGTTGGGTTTTGAAAATGCTAACGTAGGTGTAGTATTAAATGTATCTGCTGATCATTTAGGTATTGGTGATATAGATACTATTGAGCAGTTAGCTCATTTGAAAAGTGTAGTTGCTGAAGCTGTATTTCCTGATGGTTATGCTGTTCTCAATGCCGACGATCAGCGTGTTGCAGCGATGGCAAAAAAAACTAAGGCCAATATTGCCTACTTCACCATGAATCCTGATTCCGAACTGGTGCGGAAGCATATCCAAAAGGGTGGAGTGGCCGCAGTTTATGAACATGGTTATCTGTCCATTGTGAAGGGTGACTGGACACACCAAATTGAAAGAGCAGAAAATATCCCCTTAACAATGGGTGCAAGAGCGCCATTTATGATTGCTAATGCTTTAGCTGCGAGTTTGGCGGCTTTTGTGCAAGATGTTACCATTGATCAAATTCGTGCTGGTTTAAGAAGCTTCCGCGCTTCTGTGAGTCAAACCCCAGGACGGATGAATTTGTTTAATTTGGGTAAACATCATGCTTTGGTAGATTATGCCCATAACCCCGCCAGTTACGAGGCTTTGGGGTCTTTTGTCCGCAATTGGACAACGGGACAACGCATTGGTGTGGTTGGTGGCCCAGGCGATCGCCGTGATGAAGATTTTGTCACTTTAGGCAAATTATCGGTAGATATCTTTGATTACATCATTGTCAAAGAAGATGATGATACCAGAGGCCGACCTCGCGGTTCAGCTTCAGATTTAATTGCTCAAGGTATTACCCAAGCCCGACCTAATTACCGCTTTGAATCAATCCTGGATGAAACTAGCGCGATTAACAAAGCTTTAGACATAGCACCTGAAGGTAGTCTGGTGGTAATTCTACCAGAAAGCGTCAGTCGAGCGATTAAGTTAATTAAAATTCGCGGTATACAGGAAGATATTCAACCACAGCAGTTCAACAATAATGATTCCCAAAATGGGGTATCACCTTCTTCTGTGGTTAATACCCTAATTTAGTATACCTTTGTGATCTGTAATTTACCCTCAGACTGATTCATACAGGTCCGGGGGTTATTTATTTAAAAATTTCCAGTAACCAACGGTTAATTTTGCCATCATCTTGATGTTGACTACGTTGCATTGCTTCTTTAATAATCGCTATTTGTAAACCTGGTAAAACTTTTGATGCTTCAATTCTTCTGCTACCACCATCAATAATTTCAAAGGCAATTATATCATTATTATTGCCATCCATTATCCAATATTCTTTTACTCCCAATCTTTCATAAAGTAACCGCTTAAACCCCAAATCATCATTAACAGAATAAACAGCAATTTCTATAACTAAAGTTGGTGCATCTAACTCATTAATATTCACAGGTGAATTATTTAAAGGTGGAAATTTGACTTTATCACCAATATAAAAAGCTAAATCAGGTTGACATTCACTTTCATTTGTTTTACGAAAAGTTGTATTTACCCATCCTTTGATTTTAATATTTTTCAATGTTGCATATAAATTAACGACATTAGCAACAACATTGTTATTGCTACCATGAATTGAACCAACTGGAGACATTTCAACCCTCATATAATTTTGATAGTAGTAAAATTTTCCTTGCTGATAATCACAGTGATCAGCTATTTCCCTAAATTGATCCCAACTGACTTTTACCCAGGTATCTGAAACTATCTGCGGTAAATTAGCAACAACCATGACATTACCTCTCTCTTTCTACTTCAATAATTTCTGTATATTCAAAACCATTTAAACTTTGTCTGATTAAAGCATATTTTTCACCTCTCAATTCAATAAAATCCTGTTCACAATTCGGTTTAGAAGAATAGTAAACTAACACATATTCCTTGCCAATTTTATCCGCAATTTCTTCTTCAACTTCTACTCTCCATTGTGTTTTAGTGACTAAGACAATTAACTGATTTGCTAATTTAGGAATAGTTCTGGCAATATGACGACGGGAATTAGCATCTAAACTGCCAAAAGGAGAATCCATCACAATGGGAAAAGTGCTACTATCAGGAAGCATCATCATTTTTTTCTTCTCACTCCAGTCGCGGACTTTATCAATGATACTAGCGATAAAAGATAAACTGAGAATTTGATTTTCTCCTGTGGAAGCTGCGACTGGTGCTTCTATTCCTGTGGTATTTTCTACTAAACTCAATTCATATTTTTCGCTAATTTTGGGAATGTATGGAGTAAAAGAGATATCAGAAAAAATTTCCTGTACTCGCTGTTCCAATTGCAAACGAAACTGATTTTCTTGACGATTTTTAACTTCTGTTAATCGTTCAATTGCATCCTCAGTAGCGTTAATGCGTCGTTGTGCTAGTAATTGCTTTTCTTCATTTTGTTTTTGTTTAGATATTTGTTTAATCAAAACTTCAATATCTGGTTTCAGATGGGAAATTTCTTGTTGGTTTGCACCCTGTTCTCGATTTAATTCGTCAATTTTATCTTCAATTTCATCCAAACGTTTTTGTAAACTACTAATCTCTTCATTAGGATCTTTGCGTAGTTGTTCCTGAATAGTTGCTAATTCTAACTCAACTTGATTTAAGTTTTCTCTTAATTGTTGAATTCGTGCTTGTTCTCTATTGGTTTCTTCCCAAAAAGAACTTGCTTGGTTATCAATTTCATCAATTTGCGCGCTCATTCTAATAGCGGTTTCTTCTACTGTGGAAGAACCGACTTTCTTCATTAAGTTTTTGACATGGAAATGAGTATGAGTTCCTTCTTTTAAGTCTGCACCACAAATGCAGCGTCCATTATTGAGTAAATCATTAACAAATTCCCGTGAAATTCCTGCTTTTAATTGACCACTTTGTTTCAAATTTGTGAATATTTCTCGAAAATTGGCAGTAGTTTCTGATAATAGGACTGTATAACCCCGTGATGAAATAACTTTTTTTAAATTATCTTTAGTTTTCTTTAATTCTTCCCGTAAGCCATTTCTTTCTGATTCTAATTTTTGTTTTCTTTCCTGCAATTCTTTAACAGCACTTAATTCTCTTAGTCTATTACTAACTTCTTTTTTAAATGTCTGTTGATATTCCAACTCTTGCTTTATTTCCTTTTGTCGTTTATGGATATTTTCAATGTCTAGTTCTAGTTTTTCTTTTTGAGTTAATAATTGTTTAGTTTCTGCATCACCAATGTGTTTTAACTCAGTTTCTAAGGATTTTTTAGCATCTTTTAAATGTCGGATAGAAAGTTCAATTACTTCTACACCTAAAAAAGTTCTAATTGCTTCCGAAATTTCTACTTTATTATCAGAACGGACAATTTCTTCTATCCGTTCACCATCAAAGAAAAAGTATTGATGTAAACTTGCTGGTAAAATTTGGGTAATGATTTCCTCTGGTAATTGATTGGGAATTTTCCATTGGCCATCGTCTCCACCTAACCACATTGTTAGCTGTGTTTTCCCGGTTTCTATTAAATCACTTTGATTTTTATAAACTCGACAAGCACGTTTAGCACGATAGCGAATATTTTCATGTTCCCAACCAATTTCTACTGAACATTCTACAGGTTCTCCTGGTTGGGATTCGGCGATCGCTCTTTTATTTACTAATTGTTCTGTGGACGCAAATGCAGCAGTAAATTTCTCATATAATACCCAGGTAAAGGCATTTAAAATACTCGTTTTTCCTGCGCCATTACTACCATAAATCATCGTTGTATTGCGAACATTTCCACCAGCTAAACTTATTTCTGGTGTCTTCCCATAAAAGGAACGAAAATTACATAATTTAATTGAAGTTAGCTTCATTGCACTACTTCCTTGACAATGGCTAGAATATCATCATTAATATGTCCTTTACTCTTTCTATCTAATCTACTTTTTTCTAATTTCCATACCTTCTCAATAATTTGTTTTACTTCTGGAGGTGCGCTACTAATAGGTTCTTGCACATCTTCAATATTTGATTCTGGTATCATTTCCCAACAACAATAGATTTATTTTCTATTTTAACCACTTCTGATACTATTTTTATCTATCTGCCCTCATCCCATTCCACTTTATACATAGCGGTATACACAACCAGCCTTTGGTTTATTACAAATTTTAACGCACCTAGAAGCCAGAAGCCAGGGAATTTATTCCCTGTCTGATAGCTAAAGTTGGTTAAAACCGACTATTATAGGGTTATGCACTTGGATTAGATACACAATTGCTATATCAAATTAAAATGAAAATGAAAATCGTACCGTAGCTTTAGGAAGACTAAATATGACAGTTACTATTGCTAAATGGAGTTTAGACGACTATCATCGCATGATTGAAATTGGCCTTTTAACTGGTCGTCAAGTTGAACTACTAAATGGAGAAATTATCAACATGGCACCGGAAGGACCAGAACACGCGCAAATTAATACTGATTCTGCTGAATATTTGCGGGAACTACTCGGTTCAAAAGCACTAGTAAGAGATGCAAAACCTATTACAATACCTAATAGCAATTCAGAACCAGAACCAGATTTAGCAATAGTTGAACCACTGCGGGCTATTTATCGCAGTCATCATCCTTACCCTGAAAATATATTTTGGTTAATCGAATATTCTCAAACTACCCTAAGTAAAGATTTAGAGATAAAACGCAAAACCTATGCTGCTGCATTAATTAATGAGTATTGGGTAGTAGACTTAAAAAATCAACAACTAAAAGTGTTTAGAGAACCAATAAGTGGTAATTATTCTAGAGAATTAACCTTTACTTGCGGTGAAATATCTCCTTTAGCATTTCCAGAAATTAAAATTTCTATTCAACGTTTACTACAAGGATTTTAATAATAAATCAATTGTGTACGGCTTTTTTGAGCCGGCAAAAATAAATTTAGGTTCCGGGGCTTGACTTGTGCTGCAATGCGTGATACTTTTATAATGGTAACCCATGCTTCCATAAAAATTTTATCACCACCTGATTATATTAATGTAGCACATCGCCGGCGATGTTACAAGCCAAACCGGGAAAAAAAAATTTCGCGCCAGATATAAAAGAAATTGTGTAGAATTGCTGGGTGTGACGATAAAGCTAGATAATGAATTTTCATCTGCAAGCACCTTTTATTCCTACCGGTGATCAACCACAAGCGATCGCTAAACTTTCTGCTAGTATTCAAAAAGGAAATCATTATCAAACATTACTGGGTGCAACGGGAACGGGGAAGACCTTTTCCATCGCCGCAGTTATTGAAAAAGTTGGCAAACCGACCTTAGTATTAGCACATAATAAGACATTAGCAGCCCAGTTGTGTAACGAACTGCGGGAGTTTTTTCCGCATAATGCAGTGGAGTATTTTGTCAGTTATTACGATTACTATCAACCGGAAGCATACATCCCTGTTACTGATACTTATATAGAAAAAACATCAGCAATTAATGAAGAAATAGATATGTTACGACATTCCGCTACTCGTTCCTTATTTGAACGTCGGGATGTAATTGTTGTTGCTTCCATTAGTTGCATTTATGGTTTAGGAATGCCGGCGGAATATCTCAAAGCGGCAGTTCGTTTACAACTAGGAATGGAAATTGATCCGCGTCAAGTTTTACGGGATTTAACAGCAGTTCAATATAGTCGTAATGATATAGAAATGGGGAGAGGAAAATTCCGAGTTCGGGGTGATGTATTAGAAATTTCTCCTGCTTATGAAGATAGAATTATTCGAGTAGAATTTTTTGGGGACGAAATTGATGCTATTAGATATGTTGATCCTGTATCTGGGGAAATTCTCAACAGTTTAGAAGCAGTAAATATCTACCCTGCGCGTCACTTTGTTACCCCTACAGAGAGAGTAGAACTAGCTTGTCAAGATATTGCCGCAGAATTAAAACAGCAACAATTACTGTTAGAATCAATGGGTAAATTAGTTGAAGCACAACGCATTGATCAACGTACCCGTTATGATTTGGAAATGTTAAGAGAAGTGGGATATTGTAACGGGGTCGAAAATTACTCTCGTCATTTAGCAGGTAGACAAGCGGGAGAACCACCAGAATGTTTAATTGATTATTTTCCTAAAGATTGGTTATTAGTCATAGATGAATCTCATGTTACCGTTCCCCAAATTCGAGGAATGTATAACGGAGATCAAGCGAGAAAAAAAGTATTAATTGATCATGGTTTTCGTCTTCCTAGTGCGGCGGATAACCGTCCTTTAAAAGCTGAAGAATTTTGGCAAAAAGTTAATCAATGTATTTTCGTTTCTGCAACTCCAGGCAATTGGGAATTAGAAATTTCCGAAGACAATATTATTGAACAAGTAATTAGACCGACGGGAGTAGTCGATCCAGAAATATTTGTGCGTCCCACGGAAGGACAAATTGATGATTTATTAGGAGAAATAAAGGATCGCGTTGACCGTCAGGAAAGAACCTTAATTACTACATTAACTAAACGCATGGCGGAAGATTTGACGGAATATTTAGAAGAAAGGGGAATTAGAATCAGATATTTGCATTCAGAAATTAATTCTATTCAACGTATAGAAATTTTACAAGATTTGCAAAATGGTGTTTTTGATGTGTTAGTTGGTGTAAATTTACTACGAGAAGGTTTAGATTTACCAGAAGTTTCTTTAGTTGCAATTATGGATGCAGATAAAGAAGGATTTTTGAGAACAGAACGTTCTCTCATTCAAACTATCGGCCGTGCTGCACGTCATGTTAAAGGAAAAGCAATTTTATATGCTGATAAATTAACCGATAGTATGATTAAAGCCATTGATGAAACTGATAGAAGAAGAGGAATTCAAATGGCTTATAATAAACTACATGGAATTACACCGCAACCGATTAAGAAACGGTCAAGTAATGCGATTTTATCATTTTTAGATGTCTCTCGGCGTTTAAATGCCAGTGATTTAAAAATTGTTGATGAACATTTAGATGAACTATCTTTGGAAGATATTCCAGAGTTAATTACAGTTTTAGAAAAACAGATGAAGGAAGCAGCGAAGAAGATGGAATTTGAGGAAGCGGCAAAATTACGCGATCGCATTAAGCATCTGCGAGATAAAATGTTAGGACATTAATATATATCAAAGGTGATTATTCTGTGATTTTTCCTCTAGTCAACTTAATTTGTCCGCGTTTATTTTTACTATCAAGACGTTTTCTTTGAGAACTCCGACTTGGTTTAGTGCGTTTGCGCTTTCGGGGTAAAACAGAAACACTTTTAATTAGTTCTTGAAGTCGTTTGAAAGCCTCTTCCTTATTCTGTTCTTGACTGCGGTATTCCTGAGCTTTAATAACCACAACTCCCTCAATAGTAATGCGGTTATCTTTCAGCTTTAAAAGCCGTTCTTTATAGATTTCTGGTAAGGAAGAAGCACCAATATTAAAGCGCAAATGAATAGCAGTAGCAACTTTATTAACATTTTGACCACCTGCACCCTGAGAACGAATTGCACTAATTTCAATATCACTATCAGGGATGATTACTGTCTGAGAAATTTCTATCATTGCTTATATTTAGGGGTTGCTGAAAAAGTTGTCTGTGAGGAGAGGGAACTCTTAACTGGG
>NZ_PGEM01000060.1:20786-27668 GCF_002934005.1 Cuspidothrix issatschenkoi CHARLIE-1
GGGACTCCATTTGCCAAAACCTTGCACTTGCTTGTTCTTAAAATCCGCGAAACCCCTACTAATAACCGGTTATAGCTTTATTCAGCAAGCCCTATTTAGGAATTCAAAACATATTAGAAAAACAGATGAAATAAGCAACAAAAAAGCTGGAAAGTTGCGCGTTAGTCTATTGCTGTGCCAGCGATCGCATTAAACATTGGCGAGATAAAATCTTAGGTAGATAACATCAATTTATATTTATCTAATCAAGCTCTCTCCGTCCCTCTAATGCTCTTGCTAAAGTTAATTCATCAGCATATTCTAAATCACCACCTACTGGTAAACCAAAAGCAATGCGAGTAACTTTAGTAAATGGTTTGAGCAATTGACCTATATATAAAGTTGTGGTTTCTCCTTCTATACTGGGACTAATTGCTAAAATCACCTCTTGAGGTTTTTGTTCACTAACTCTTCTTACTAAAGGTTGAATATTTAATTGTTCTGGACCAATACCATCCATAGGAGAAATTACTCCACCTAAAACATGATATTTACCTTTATATTCGCGGGTTTTTTCTAAAGCAATCACATCACGAGAATCTGCAACTACACAAATAGTTGTATTATCTCGTTGAGGATGACGACAAATTTCACATACTGGATCTGCAGAAAGGTGAAAGCAAACCTGACATAAACCTACTTGTTTTTTTGCATCAATTAGGGCTTGTGCTAAGGCTTCTACCTCTGCTTCTGGTCTTTTTAATATATGCAAAGCCAAACGTTGGGCGCTTTTGGGACCAACTCCGGGTAGACGTTGCAATTGTTCTATTAATCGGGCTAAAGGGCGTGCGTAAACCGTAATTCTACCTCCAGGCTTTATTTTCTATTTTACAATGATAGAGATGATCACGACAATATTTGGATGATTTGTAAACTTGGTTATTCATGAATACTCCGTCACAAACTGACTAACTATGTATTCTTGGTTCTGGGTGTAAAGTTGCTAATAATTGACTTTCGACCCCTGCTAATTCATCTAATCTATCCATGACTATTTTTCTGTCAAAATAGGTATCAGCTAAAACCCAATACATCCCAAAATGTCGGGCTTCTGATGTCATTAAACTGCGATAAAATGCGGCTAATTCTGGTTCTGGACAGTTAGCAGCTAATAACCCTAAACGTTCATGACTGCGGGCTTCTATTAAGCCTGTAACTAGCATAGAATCTAAAAAACGATGTGGTTCTTGGTTGCGTACTTGGGCTTTTAACCCAGCACCGTAGGGAGGAGGAGGTAATGGTTTCAGGGGAATATTCCGTTTTTCTAACCATTGGTTAACTTGTTCTAAATGTTCTAATTCTTCCCGGGCGATCGCTGTTAATTCTCTCACCATTTTAGTATTTGATGGATAGCGAAACATCATGTTTAAGGCGACTCCAGCCGCTTTTTTTTCGCAGTGAGAATGATCTAATAAGATAATATCAAGGTTAGCGATCGCTTGCTCTACCCAGGCATCACTGGTGGGTTGTTTGAGGGCGTTGATTGTGGGTAAAGGTGAACTCAGCACAGGAATAACTACTCCAGATTAAAGAATTTAGCTAATTAATTTTAAAGTTTTTTAGGACTTACCCAAGTGTCACACCAAAAATCTGTTGTAGGGTGTGGTTCGGCAAGCTCACTGTAACACTTGTCGAAGTGTGGATTTTGTTTGTGTAGTTGCGACTTATATTCGCCTATGCTGGGTTATAAGAATTATTTAAGAAAACTTTGTTAAAAAACTTAATAATTGCTTGGTTCTGGGTGTGAGTAAAGTCTTGCGATAAGCATCTGCGGCTTTTTTTATTGCTTCTGCTTGGGTAGGATAAGGATGAATTACACTACTAAGTTTACTTAAACCAATATTGTTAACAATAGCTGTGGTAATTTCGGAAATCATTTCCCCTGCATGATTAGCAACTATGGTGGCACCAAGAATTTGATCTGATCCTTTTTTGTGATGAATCTTTAAAAAACCAGATTCTTCTTGATCTGCGATCGCTCGATCTATACTTCTAAAAGGAATCTTAATAGTTTCTATCTCTATACCCAATTGTTTCGCTTCATTTTCATACATTCCCACATGAGCAATTTCCGGGCTAGTATATGTCACCCAAGGCATCACCAAGCTACTTAGTTTAGATCGTCCCCAACCAAAAGGAGAAAACAAAGTATTTTTAATCACAATTCGCGCCGCAGCATCCGCCGCATGAGTGAATTTCCAGTTCATGCAGATATCACCGGCAGCGTAAATTTTGGGATTTGTGCTTTGCAAATAATCATTTACTTTTATACCCAATTTTTGATCATATTCTACATCCACAGCTTCTAAATTCAAATTTTCCACATTTGGCGCACGTCCCGCACCAACTAAAATTTCATTTACTGTAACTGAATCTCGTTCACTATTTACAGAAAAATATAGGCGTTTTCCTTCCGTAACTGTCACCACTTCTTCTAACTGACAATTCAAAACTAAACGAACACCTTCGTCAATCAAAACTTTTTGTAAAATTTCTGCTGCTTCTGTATCTTCCTTATTTAGAATATGGGAACTATTATGAAATAATATCACCTCACAACCCAAACGCCGAAATGTCTGCGCCAATTCACAACCAATGGGACCGCCACCAATTACTGCTAATTTTTCTGGTTTTTGAGTCAAAGAAAAAACAGTTTCATTAGTTAAATAACCCGCTGCTTCAATGCCGTGAATTTTAGGTTTAATTGCCCTAGCACCAGTGGCAATTACAGCTTTTTTAAATTTTAAAGTTTGATCAGCAACTTCTACAGTATTATTACTTGTAAATTTACCAGTACCTAAAAATACATCAATTCCTAAATTTTTAAATCTTTCCACTGAATCATGATGACTAATACTAGCCCTAATCCGACGCATTCTTTCCATAACTGTGGCAAAATCAACATCAATTTGTTGGGAAATATTAATACCTAAATCTCTAGCTTTTCTAATTTCCTCCACCACACGAGAAGAACGAATCAAACATTTAGAAGGGATACAACCCACATTTAAACAATCTCCTCCCATGAGATGTTTTTCAATTAATGCTATTTTTAAACCCAACTCTAAACCCCCAGCACCCGCAGCGACAACTAAACCCGCAGTTCCCCCACCAATTACTACTAAATCATAATAATCAGCAGGTTGAGGATTTACCCAATTATCTGGATGAACATTTTTAAGCAGTTTTTGATTATACTCATCCATAGGACGGATTGTAACTCTGGTAAATTCTGAATTTGACATTAGCTTTACCTCTTTATAATCAAGTATAAAGTGTATTTTTGATTATCCGAATCTCTACTTGTAGATATATCATAATTAGAAAAATATCAGGTTTATTCTTAACAAAATTATGATCATCGTGATTATAAAATGTCATCTTCTAAAGCTTTTTTAGCTATCTTAGTGACATAAATTGTAACAACAATTGTGGCTATTAAACCAATAATTCTTATTACCCAATACAATATCATATTATCAGGTTTACTTTCACTACTAATAAAAGCTAAATTCCCGGCTAAAGATCCAATATAAACATACATAATTGTACCAGGAATCATTCCTACTGAACCCAGAAAATAATCTTTAAGAGAAACACCAGTAATTCCCAAAGCATAATTTAAGAGATTAAAGGGAAAAATGGGAGAAAGTCGAGTTAATAATACAATCTTTAAACCTTTTTTACTAACTGCTTTATCAATAGCTGCAAATTTTTTGTTGTCAGATATTTTGTTTGTTACCCAACCTCTGGCTAAATAACGTCCTACCAAAAATGCTGCTGTAGCACCCAAGGTAGCACCAATAAAGACATATAAAGAACCTAAAATTACACCAAAAATTACACCAGCACCCAAGGTAAGAATTGAACCTGGTAAAAAAGCCACAGTAGCAATAATATAGATGCCAATAAATGCTATTCCTCCTAAAGTACCAAGGCCATTAATCCAGTGTAAAGCACTTTCTAATAATGCTTGGGGATTGAATGAAGATATGTTAATAGATTCCTGTGCTATAGCAAAATCTATGTTTGATAAAAATATAATAACTATCAACATACACAATAGAAAAAAATTCTGAAATTTCTTAATATTCATAATCTTCTACTTTCTTGGATAAGGCTTTTTGGGAGATTTTTGTAATGTAAACAGTTGTAAAAATAGTTGCTGTTAGCCCAATTAATTGCATAAGAAATTGCCAAATTTGTACTTCTGGAGAAGTGAATTGATTAGATGTAGTAATCATGGTAATATTTACAGCTAAAGAACCCATATAAACATACATTATTGTACCTGGTAAAATACCCAAAGAACCTAAAATATAATCTTTAACAGAAACTTGTGTAACTCCAAAGCCATAATTTAATAAATTGAAAGGAAAGACAGGAGATAACCGAGTTAATAAGACAATTTTCCATCCTTCTTTCGCAACTGCTTGATCAATTAGTTTAAATTTAGGATGTTTTTCTAATTGTTTATACACCCAATTTCGTGATAGATAACGTCCGATTAAAAAAGATAATATCGCTCCCAATAAAGCAGCAATTAATACATATATAGAACCCCAGAATAACCCAAATAAATAACCACCTTTGAGAGTAAGTAAAGAACCAGGAATAAATAGTAATGTTCCTAAATTGTAGATAAAAATAAACGCGATTGGACTAATATTGACTTGATTATTAAACTTAATAATTGTAGATTGTAAAATTTGCTGAATATCAATCAATCTTGTCACATTTACCAAAATAAGCAACAAGCATATCAATAATAATATTTTTATTTTGCCATTGAATCGCAATTTATAATTTGGTAGCATAGGATTAACCTAAATTTCTGGATATGAATATGATCTAATATAGACTATTTTTGTAAAAATCAGGTTAAAATTCTATGATCTTTCCTGCCGATACCAGTTACAAATGCGATTTGGGGAAACACCCAATAAATAAGCAATGACAATAATTTGATTTAAAATAGTAGTCTGTAAAATTCCTTTTTTCAACCATCTACGAGGAGAGGTAATAACAGGTGTGGGTAATAGATATATTTTTCCCAATGATTTTAACTTCCTGATTAGTTCAAAGTCCTCCATAATTGGCATTTGGGGGAAATGACCAACTTGTTGAAATACGTCTTTAGTAAGAAAAATGGCTTGATCACCATAGGGTATTTGCCAAAGATGCGATCGCCATTTTACCCCAAATTCCACCAAACGTAAACCCCAATTAGGTGCATCTATTTGCAAAGCAAACGCACCAGCAACAATTCCCGGTTTTGCTAATGTCGTCCTGATCATCTCATCAAAACCAGTTGGTAACCGAGTATCAGCATGAAGAAATAGGAGCATTTCCCCACTAGCAACCATAGCACCCGCATTCATTTGATTAGCACGTCCAGGAGCAGAAACAATAACTTTCACATCTAAAGATTTAGCTATTAACAAAGTTTCATCCTGTGAACCACCATCAACTACAATAATTTCTATCTTATTAGACTGTATACTATTAATGGCTGCTTCTATATTACCTTCTTCATTGAGAGTGGGAATAATAATAGAAATTAAGTCGTTGTTAATATTCTGATTAGTAATTTTTATCATGATCGCTAAGACAGGTATTCAATAAATAATAGATTTCCTCCAATCTTATTCATAATAAAATTGTAAGTATAGGGATATTATCCCCTCACTTGAATTTTTACATCAACTTGAATTAAGTCCTCTCTTCTCTAAATAATCATGCTACTTCTCCAAGTCATTATATGTATTACTTTAGTAACTTTTATCGGCTCATGGCTTTCCCAAAGTGCCGATATTTTGGCAGAAAAAACTGGCTTAGGACGAACTTGGGTAGGGACAATCCTCTTAGCAGGTGTCACATCTTTACCTGAATTAGCCACAGGGACAAGTGCCATACTTGTATTTAACTCTCCAGACTTGGCTGTAGGGGGCATCTTGGGCAGTTGTCTGTTTAATTTACTCATTTTGGCATTACTCGATATTTACAACGGTCCTGAACCCGTCCTACAGCGAGCGCAAATCAGTCATGGATTAGCAGCTAGTTTAGGTTGTGTGATGTTAGGTGTGACTACTTTAGGAATACTTCTAGCAAAAACAGAAATGAATTTAGCTATGGGATGGGTTGGTATTCCCAGTATCATATTACTCTTTCTTTATTGGTTGAGCGCTCGCATGATTGCTCAATTTGAAATGAGACGACGCGCACAGGTGCTAGAAGAAGAAATTGAGGCTTTTCAATATCAACATATTACCTCAAAACAAGCATATCTCAGGTTTATCTCCCTCTCAGCCATAATTGTAGTTCTGGGTATCTGGCTGGCATTTTTAGGTGATAGAGTTGCAGAGGTAACTGGATTAGGACAAAGCTTTATTGGTGCGATTCTCTTAGCTACAGCCACGTCACTTCCCGAAGTAGTAGCATCACTAGCTGCTGTTCGAATTAATGCCGTTGATTTAGCAGTATCTAATGTTTTTGGTTCTAATATCACCAATTTAGCAATTTTGGGCGTTTATGATTTGGTGTATTTACAAGGTAATCTGTGGTTAAACATCAGTCAGATACATATATTTACTGCCATTGTCGCCATGATTATGACTTCAGTAGCTATTAATGGGCTGATTTATCATGCTGTCAGTGGTTCACGAATGTACATTACCTGGGATGGATTAACTCTCGTTGCCCTCTATGTTGGCGGAATGTACGTAATTTATCGGGATATTTTTTGATGGTAATTAAGGAGCTTTTTCTAAATTATCTAAAACTCCACTACGAATCATTAATTGTGGCCAAATCAGTAAAAAGAATGGCTCTACTAGAGTGGTT
>NZ_PGEM01000061.1:0-18396 GCF_002934005.1 Cuspidothrix issatschenkoi CHARLIE-1
ATTTTCGGACAGGTCTAAAGAAGTCGGGGATCTGGGTATGAACGAGCGCTATAGCTGAATACTTACAAATGTTACAGCAGGAGGGAGGAGTGAATAAGTTTTGGGTGATTTTACCTTTCTGCACATATTTCACCCATGATAATAAAATCAAGTGCTGTTTTAATCAGGTAGGGATCATCATAGAAATCTACTTGACCTTGGGATTCAATCCATTTTATTTTTTTCTGACCAGGTAAAGCTTGATAAAATTTTTCTGCCCAATGGGGTGATATAGCTTTTTGAGAATGTACCATTGTCACTGGAATGTTCAGTTTTGGGGCGGCGGATTGAACATCAAAGGTGAGAAAATGCTCTCTGGACATGATCGCAAACTGATTAGTATAGTTTGGGACTCCGGCTCTTGATGTACCATAGTAATCGTATAGTTCTGGGGTTGTCATGGCAGCTTCACCTTCCAGAGATACAGCAGGTATGGTTAATACCTCTCCAGTGGTTTGATAGTGTTGACGCGCCGCAATGCCCTGTTCCACTTTGCTATTAAACCCTGATGGATCTTTTTGCTGCATTTGGGCCACATCTCGATAATAACCTGCGATCGCTCCTACCCACTTAATTTTGCGATTTTTCACAGCCGTCCAAGCAATGTATCCTGCACCTAAACAAATTCCTACTGCTCCAATTTGATCACCATCAATATCATCGCGCTGAGATAGATAGTTAACCGCCTCACTCAAATCCTCGATTTTATGTTGATAATATTCATACTGGCGCGGTTGCCCTTTGCTTTCACCATAGTGGCGATGATCTATCGCTAATGCAGCAATACCCCGTTCTGACAAGGCTTTAGCATAAACACCCGTGACCTGTTCTTTAACGCTGGTCATCGGTCCACCCACAATTACCGCCGGTACAGGGTAATCATTGGATTCAGGCAGATATAAGTCACCAATAAGACGATGGTTTTCGATTGTAAATGATATAGTTTCTTTTAACATAGCAAAGGCTTTGAGTTAATGGGCGAGGAGGGAATCGAACCCGCAACCAATTGATTAAGAGTCAACTGCTCTACCGTTGAGCTACTCGCCCCAATTAAAGGTGATTATATCAGACTTTTGGTTCTGGTGCTAGTAGTGCAGTCAAAAAACTGGCTGGAGGGGAAATTGGATAATAAAAGTGATGTTACTGTTAGCACTGACTACATGAATTAATCCCTGGAGACGTTGCACCATAGTTTTGACTAAAGCCAATTCTAAACCAGTATTTTGAGCTTGCCAAGAGGAATATTTAGGCAGGTTATAACTCACATTCCGCATAAGCGGAGAATAAAAAAATAATTATCTCCAAAAACATTGTTTGGTAAGGGTTTTCAGGATTTTAGTTCAAAGGAACTATAAAATGTTTATTAGGAATTTATCTCATTTATTGAGAATATTTTTGGAGTAAAGTTTGTACAACCCTGAATCTTTCGTGATAATTATTCAGAATTGGATTTTATCTGCGGAATGTGGGTTATAAACTATAAACCCCTCATTTAACAGAAGATTTATATTTATTTACAAGTTGTATTGAGATAATAAATTCAAGATTATTATTTACTTAATAAAATTTTCATTTATTAATCAGTCAAACCAAATGTTTTCTTTTCCTCAACTAACAAAAATTCATGTAATTCATCTATAGACATAGGAGATTTATAAATATTATCTTCTGATTCATAAACATCTTCAAAAGATGCTATTGCGTCCTTTAATTTATTAACTGCATTTTCTTGAGTATCTCCCTGTCCAACAATACCATTTTCTAAGCACAAACCCACCCAATAACCGGAACTTTGTCTGAGAACAACTGTGTAAAAGTTCATTTTTATTTCCCTATAGATTAAATTTATGATCAAGAGAAAGTATTAAGCAATAGCAAAGTCAGTAAACTTCCGAGTTTCAGGATCATGAAAAGCCAAAACAATATCCTCTTTTGGTACACCTTCTCTTAATAATTCCGTTGCTATTCCTTCCTCAGTCCAATCTTCTTCATTTTTAGCATTCCGTAAATCCCTTAAATTTTCCAAATCTTCTAACAATTCCTTAATCTTCAAAAATTCCTCATAAGGTAATACAGCAAATTGCTTTTAACAATACACTAACTATTCTCACTATTTTGGACATTGATATGCAAATATTCTTGATTTGATATATAAGTTTCTACATTCTCTAATATTTCTCTTAAATAACAAATAACTCTTTTTTGAATCTCCAATAACTCATCAGCAGTAGCATTTTTACCAACTTCCTCAAATGACTTAAAACCATGTGCTAAATCATTTCTATTGGTTTTAATTGTTAGTAAATCACTTCCATTTTGAGTTTTATCATTATTTGTTGTGGATGAAAAACCATATATTTCTGCTGTTTTTCTTATTTTAAGTGCATCTACATTACCTGAAAATAATCTATCTTTATTAAAAGTGACTGATATTATGTCAACTGAAATATTTTGAACCGTTTGCAAAATATATTGAGTGGATTTATTATCTTTATCTTTTAGATTATTAATAACAATTTTTTTAATTTCTTCTCTAACTTCATCGAAAGAAACTCTTTGAGTTTTTAATTCATCAAAGATTGTTTCAATTGCATTACGCATCGTAGCTTCAACTAGGTTGTAAAGCAACAAATATCCTGTTGCTTTAAGAGTTTTTTCTAGGTCATCATCTATTGGTTTTGTTTTTATATTGTTAGGATTACCCATACTTAATTGAATGTAACCTTGCTCTAGGTTTTTCAGGAAGTAAAAGTATTTACTAACTTCTTTAGCGCGTTCATTAAAATCTTGAAATAATGTACTTGTCATGAATTATCTAAAAGCTGATTGCGAACATATTCAATACGATGAGTAACTTTATTTTGAGAACTACTAGCATCAGATTTTGTTAATTTTTTTAAATTATCAGAATCTAAAAAAGAAGTAGATTTTGGAACTAAATTGGGGTTTTCTCTTAACGCCAAAGCAATACCTACTGTAATAGATTCAAACTTAATTCTAGTTGTAGGTTCATAGCAATTCTTAGTTTTTCGATAAATATGTAAAGAATTGGGAATATACTTTTGTACAAATGCTAACATTGAATGAAATTCATTTCTCATAGCATTTATTTTGCTCTCATCTGATTGATTTTCCAGTTTTAAATATTCATTCAAGAATTTATGAACCTTGTTTTCAAAATTGCCATAATTTTGATAATTATTTAAAAATGCAAAAAAACGTAATACATATTCTTGTGGGTCTCTTTTATTAATTTCAGTGTCAGTAAAGGAACATAAATCTCTAAATAGTTGATTTTTTGAAAGTTCCTCAATTAAATCAAGACACTTTCCTGGTTCACCTCCTCTACGTTTTTCCATTTCATTCAATTCAATACTACCACTATTAATTCTTTGGAACAAATCCCTTCTAATTTCTTCATCTGCTTCTTCTGTTAATTGAATCATTTTAATAGTAGTTCTATTAAAACGTCTTTGGCGTGTTGGTAGTAAATCTGTAAACGTAAAGCCATTAAGATTTGTTAGTTTTTCAAGATTTCTTAATGTAAGTTCATTATTAATAAACCTGCTTAAAGTACGAATACGTTGTGTACCATCTATAATTTCCAACCGGGTTAAATCTTCTGATTCTGATACATCCGCCACAAAAATATAAGGGATTGGTAAATCTAACATTATAGATTCAATGAATTTTGATTGGGTATCTTCATCCCAAGCCATTGCTCGTTGATAATCTGGAATAAAAATCTCATTTTTATCTTCATCTATTCCATCTAAATATTTTTGAACAATTACTTCGATAGGATATTCTAAAGTCTTATAGTCAACACGCTTTCTATTATCGCGGATTTCTTGTTCCGCATTTTCTTTGCGTTGATTTGTAATTTCTATTTGAGTTACCATATTTGACAATTTATTGTTTTGATATCTAAATTTAGAGCTTTTTGATTGAGTGAATTAATTACATTTTACCAGTGAAATAGGTGAATTTAGCTAGATTAAGAAATCTTAATAATTTAATATAAACCCTTTAAAATCAAGGTGAGTCCATCCAGACCCACCCTAACCTAAATTATACCAAAGCCGCCTGTTCCTCCTTACTAATCACCCTCCCCTCATCCTCAAAACCAACAATTTGATCAAAATTCAAATACTGATACAAATTATCAGCAAAAGGATTAATTTTCTCCCCAACAATGTCCATATATTCCTTAACTGTAGGAATACGCCCCAACAACGCACAAACTGCTGCTAATTCCGCCGATCCTAAATATACTTGTGCACCTTTTCCCATACGATTATTAAAGTTACGAGTTGAGGTAGAAAACACCGTTGTGTTATCATCAACTCGCGCCTGATTTCCCATACATAAACTGCATCCAGGAATCTCAGTTCTCGCATTCGCACTTACGAAAACATCATAAACTTTTTCTACTTTTAATTGATGTTCATCCATTCTTGTCGGAGGTGCAATCCATAACCGCGCTTTTACCGCACCTGCTCCTTCTAAAACCTTCGCTGTTGCTCGATAATGTCCGATATTTGTCATGCAAGAACCTACGAAAACTTCCTGTACTGGATCATTAGCAACTTCTGATAATAACTTAACATTATCAGGGTCATTTGGTGCAGCTACAATTGGTTCTTTAATCTCGTTTAAATCAATCTCAATTACTTCTGCATATTCCGCATCTGCATCTGCTGATAATAATACAGGATTGGCTAACCATTCCTCCATTTTTGCCACGCGACGCATGATAGTTCTGGCATCACTATAACCCCGTGCTACCATGTTTTTTAAAAGAGCAATATTAGAACGCAAATATTCTGCTATGGTCTCTTCACTTAACTTAATTGTGCAACCAGCACAAGAACGTTCGGCGGAAGCATCTGTTAATTCAAATGCTTGTTCTACTTTCAAATTTGGTAATCCTTCAATTTCCAAAATCTTACCGGAAAAAACATTTTTCTTGTTCTGTTTTTCCACGGTTAACAAACCTTTTTGCATAGCTACATAAGGAATTGCATTCACAATATCTCTCAAGGTAATTCCTGGTTGCAATTCTCCTTTAAAACGGACTAATACCGATTCTGGCATATCTAAAGGCATTACACCCAATGCACCAGCAAAGGCTACTAAGCCAGAACCCGCAGGAAAGGATATTCCCAACGGAAAGCGGGTATGGGAGTCTCCTCCTGTTCCCACTGTATCCGGTAATAACATCCGGTTTAACCAGGAGTGGATGATACCATCACCGGGACGCAAAGCCACGCCACCACGAGAAGAAATGAAATCTGGTAGTTCTTGATGGGTTTTGATATCCACAGGTTTAGGATAAGCGGCTGTGTGACAGAAACTTTGCATGACTAAATCTGCACTGAAACCTAAACAAGCGAGTTCTTTTAACTCGTCTCTGGTCATTGGTCCTGTAGTGTCCTGAGAACCCACTGTAGTCATGATTGGTTCGCAAGATGTCCCCGGACGCACTCCTGGTAAACCAGAGGCTTTCCCGACCATTTTCTGTGCCAATGTGTAGCCTTTTCCGGTATTGGTTGGCGCTTGAGGACGGATAAACAAATCGCTAGGTGCTAAACCCAAGGCTTGACGGGTTTTGTCGGTGAGGGTACGTCCAATCAACAGGGGAATGCGTCCACCAGCGCGAACTTCGTCTAAAATGGTGTCAGGTTTGAGGCTGAAGGTGGAAATTACTTCTCCTGCGGCGTTGGTAACTTCACCTTTGTAGGGGTAGATGGTAATTACGTCACCAGTTGCCATTTTTGTAACATCACATTGTATGGGTAATGCACCTGCATCTTCGGCGGTGTTAAAAAAGATAGGGGCGATCGCACTTCCTAAAACATAACCTCCGGCGCGTTTATTGGGAACAAAGGGAATATCATTGCCTAAATGCCATAATACTGAATTGATTGCAGATTTGCGTGATGAACCTGTACCCACCACATCACCAACATAAGCTACAGGATGTCCTTTTTTCTTTAAGTCTGCAATGGTTTCTAAACTTCCCGGTTGACGGGTTTCTAACATGGCTAAGGCGTGTAAAGGAATATCTGGACGGGTAGTAGCGTGGGTTGCGGGTGATAAATCATCGGTGTTGGTTTCCCCAGGAACTTTGAAAACCGTGACGGTGATAGCTTCGGGAAGTGTGGGACGGGTGGTAAACCATTCTGCTGCCGCCCAAGAGTCTACCACTCCTTTGGCGTATTTGTTGGTTTTTGATAGTTCTAATACATCATTAAACGCATCATAGACTAACAGAATTTTGCTTAATGCTGTGGCGGCGTTTTCTGCTACAGGGGAACTGAGTAAATCAATTAAGGATTGGACATTATAACCGCCTACCATTGTTCCTAGTAATTCTACTGCGGCGATGGGGGAAATTAAAGGACTGGTAATTTCTTGTTTAGCAATGGCAGTGAGGAAACCAGCTTTAACGTAGGCTGCTTGATCTACTCCGGGGGGTATGCGATCGCGCAATAAACTTAATAATACCTCTTCTTGTCCTTTAGGTGGATTTTTGAGTAATTCACATAATGCTGATGTTTGTTTTGCGTCTAATGGTAAGGGTGGGATACTGAGTTGGGCGCGTTCTTGGCTGTGTTGTTGATATTCTGCTAACATGATTTAGCTTTTCTCCTGCTATGTCTTGTTTTCTTTATTTTATTGTAAGGGAATTGTTACAAGAGTTACTGGTAAACGAATTTGTCAGAATTAGACAGTTTATAGTTTATGATCAGATTATTAAAATTTTTCTGAATTTAATTTTTATGTCAGCCAAGGATACTTACCATGAAGCAATTAAAAATGCCTTGATTAAAGACGGTTGGATGATTATTCGTGATCCTTATACTATTAAATATGAGGAGATACAATTATTTGCAGATTTATTAGCTGATAGAACTTTAGAAATTGAACGCAATGGACAACAAATTATTGTAGAAATTAAAAGTTTTATTGGTCGTTCACCAATGCGTGAATTTGAAACAGCTTTAGGGCAATATATTATTTATCGTACCTTGTTAAAAGTTATTCTTCCTAAAGTAACAATTTATTTAGGTGTAAGTCGCAGTATTTATCAATCTTTTTTTCTGCAAAAAGCAATTTCGTTCATCATGGAAGAGAATGATTTAAAATTAATAGTTGTTGATTTGAATAAGGAGGAGATAGTGCAATGGATAAATTAAATCAATATCGCAATGTGATCAAGAAAATTCTGACAGAATATGAACAATTGGCATCACAAACGCCTAATCCTGATGGTGTTGATAGTATTTTAGCTTTTGATGAACAAAGAGATCAATATTTGTGGTTTCAAACAGGTTGGCATAATGATCGTAAAGTTAGAGGTATTACTGTTTATGTGAGAATTAAAAATGAGAAAATTTACATTGAAGAAGATTGGACTGAGGAAGGTATTGCAACTGAGTTATTAAGGGAAGGTTTACCAAAAGAGGATATTGTGTTGGCATTTCATGATCCTGAAACTCGTAAATTTACTGAATTTGCTGTTGTTTAGCAGGGAGTTAGTTAGGTAGGTTAATAGTGAAGTAATGGGTTATAGAATTAGTCCTGATGGCACATAGATTAACCTTTATTATGGAGAAATAAAAATCAATGAAGACAACAAATATCACGTTATCCCTAGAACAAAACCAAGTACAGAATAATTGGCAATTTACAGAGGTGTGGATTGATCCAATGTTAACGCCACCTTATATACTTTTATTATTAGCAGATGAACAAGGTAAATGTCAAATTTATGATCCTGCTAAAAATTATCAAGTGATATTTTCTAGTAATGATTATGAAACAGCCAAATTATGGTTATTAGAAGATGAATATGAACCGATTGAGGGAAGAGCAGAATTAGACAGTTTATAGTTTATAATTTAAGAAGCAAAGTTTACATTAACTAAGTAATAATGTAAGGAGTTCATGATGTCATACAAAAATATTATTACCATAGAACCTGGAAAGAGAAGCGGAAAACCTTGTATTAGAGGTATGAGAATTACTGTTTATGATGTTCTTTCCTATTTAGCCTCAGGAATGACTTTTGAAGAAATATTAGCCGATTTTCCTTATTTAACCAAAGAAGATATTTTAGCCTGTTTAAGTTATGCAGCAGATCGTGAACGTCAAACCATTTTAGTTAATTGATGAAACTACTTTTTGATCATAATTTATCACCCAATTTAGTTAATTCTTTGGCTGATATTTATCCTAATTCTAATCATCTTTATTTAATGCAATTAGATCAAGAATCAGATTATACAGTGTGGGAAATTGCCAAAAATCAAGACTATATTATTGTTACTAAAGATACGGATTTTAATGAATTATCAATTCTGGGAGGTCTTCCACCTAAAGTAATTTGGATTCGTTCAGGAAACTGTACAACTAAAACTATAGAATTAATGCTGAGAAATAACCACGAAATTATTTTATCTTTTGCTGAAGATCAAAATACTGGTATTCTGGCTTTGTATAGGTAAAATATAAGTTGAATTTTGCAGCTTTTTTCAAAATCTCTCGCTTACATCCTGTAAATCCTAAAATCCTGGATATCCTGATTCAGACAATATGCTATAATCTACCTAATGATTTAGAAGTAACATCAATGCTACAAATCAATAAAAACTACCTATTAGATCAAAATCAAAAACCAATTGCTGTACAAATTCCTATTACCGAATTTGAACAAATAGAAGAAATATTAGAAAATTATGGATTAGCAAAACTCATGGAAGAAGTAGAAGATGATGAAATTCTATCTAAAAATGAAAGCTATCAAATATTTACAAATCATCTAAATCATCCAATATGATATAATTAGTCAATCAGTAGATATTAAGGAAGATCAATAATGACCACAAACATCCACTTCCAAGAAAAAGTAAATCACGGTAAAATCGAAATTCCTCTGGAATATCAAGAAAAAATAAACAGCGCGGAAATAGTAGAAATTGTGATTGTGCAACCTATACCCAAAAAGAAACAATTTCCAGCAACAGGTCTAATTAGTAACTTAACTGCAAACCCTATAAAAATTGCTAATTTTCAACCACTGACTAGAGAAGAAGCAAATGAACGGTGGTAATATGACAACATACTTTATTGATTACAATATTTGGCTTTATCGTTTTATCTTAAATAGTAGTGATTCCAACGCCATAAAAAAGCAACAAATAGCTACAACCATTACCAGTCAAGAAAATTTATTAATCAGCACACAATTAATGTCGAAAATATGTGATGATAGGCATACTTAGAAATTGATAACGGTGTAGTTAGGCATGGATTATCGGGATGCAGGTGTTGATGTTGAAGCTGGTAGAGCTTTTGTAGATCAAATTCGTAATTTGGTTCACAGCACCTTTAGAAAAGAGGTTTTAGGAGGACTAGGTGGTTTTGGTGGTTGCTTTCAACTCCCCACAGGTTACAAAGAACCGGTTTTGGTTTCGGGAACGGATGGTGTGGGGACAAAACTGAAAATAGCCCACATTCTTAACCGTCATGATACTGTAGGTATAGATTTAGTGGCCATGTGTGTTAATGATGTGTTGACATCGGGTGCAGAACCGCTATTTTTTCTTGATTATGTGGCTACGGGTAAGCTAGATAAAGAACAATTAACTCAGGTAGTGGCAGGAATAGCTACAGGTTGTAAATTAGCAGGTGCGGCTTTATTAGGGGGAGAAACCGCAGAAATGCCCGGTTTTTACCAAGTAGGCGAATATGACTTAGCGGGTTTTTGCGTGGGAATTGTCGAAAAAGTCCGAATGTTAGATGGTTCTCAGGTACAAATAGGAGATGTAGCTATTGGTTTAGCTAGTTCAGGTGTCCATAGTAATGGTTTGAGTTTAGTACGGAAAATTATCAGCGATGGTGGTTTTGCTTGGACTGATACTCCAGAGTTATTAAATGGTGAATCTCTTGGTACAGCTTTTCTCACACCTACCCAAATTTATGTAAAATCTGTATTAGACGCATTGCGATCAGATTTGTCAATTCATGGTATGGCGCATATTACTGGTGGCGGTTTGCCGGAAAATTTACCAAGATGTTTAAGCCCAGGTCAAGCTATTAAAATGATACCTAATAGTTGGACTATTCCCCCCCTGTTCCATTGGTTAGCGGCGGCTGGCTCTGTGGGGGCGGAAGCTATGTATAATACTTTTAATATGGGTATTGGTTTTGTGTTATTAGTGCCACCCCACCAAGCGGAACAAGTAATTAGTCATTTTCAGTCCCAAGATATCCCTGCTAATGTCATCGGTGAAGTTGTACCAGGTGCTGGTGAATTATTAGGTTTATGGTGACATATCTGAATAAATAATACAGAGATGTTCTATGGAACATCTCTACAAAAAACTCTAAAATACTTACTGGGTAAGGAAAATCAGGAATAATCATAGATAACCCATACACAAACTTCAAAATCTTTTGATGGAAGTAATTAAAAATACTCATCGCCATCAGCGTTAATATTTGCTAAGGTAGTTGTAATATATTGCAAAAATCCATTATTGGAATTGAGGAAGTAACCGTATTTACCAGTTAGCTGTATTGATTATATCTCATTTATTCGGTGTGGTGTGTTGGTGTTTTAAAAAGAATGTAATTTTTGTGTAGAGGGGTTATGGTTGTAAATTTTGCCCGGACTACTGTTTCTAAGGAACTACTTAAGCAAGTATTCCAACGCATTGATGCCCAAAGTTGTCCCAAGTTATTTAATTTTCATATGCACACGGTTCACTCGGATGGCAAACTGGAACCGGGTGAATTGATGACTCAAGCGATCGCCATTGGCTTAAAAGGTTTAGCAATTACCGATCATCATAGTGTTAGTGGCTACCAAATCGCCGAAGCGTGGCTAAAAGATTGGCAATGGAATAATCCAGGTATAGATACTCCTCATCTGTGGAGTGGCGTAGAAATTAATGCTAACCTCCTCAATACGGAAGTCCACATTTTGGCTTATGCGTTTGAATTAGAACATCCCAGCATGAAGCCTTATTTACAAAAAATGCCCACTGTAGGTAAGGCATATCAAGCAAATAACGTAATTACAGCTATTCACGAAGCGGGAGGACTAGCGATATTGGCACATCCTGCCAGATATAGGCGATCGCATTTTGATCTAATTCCTGTCGCTGCGGATTATGGTATTGATGGTGTAGAAGCTTTTTACGCTTATAGCAACCCCAAGCCATGGAAACCCAGTGTTATAGAAACAGAAGAAGTACAACAATTAGCAGAGAAATTTAATTTACTTAATACCTGTGGGACTGATACACATGGTGTAAATTTGTTGCAACGGTTGTAAATCTCTATCTACTTTTTTAACTCCTGGTTTACATGGCCAGGGGGTAATCTCCTATGATTTAAATGTAACTTTCGCTACTTTTAAAGTATAGCTGTATACAATGCAATGAGATATGAACTGAAAACCCAAAACATGGCTCACGCCACGGTGCGCCATCAAGCAGCACAGGTGTTTCACCTCCTGCCTCCTGCTTCCTGCCTTCTGCCTTCTGCTATAACAGATGGTTGTTGACGAATATTTTCAATTACAAAATTAATAGGACTATTGGGACCAGTCACTAAACCCCGTCTTTGTGGTTTAACTTCATGAGTATCAACTAATTTCATTGACCATGTTTTCAAAACTTTAGCTAATATTAATTTCATTTCAAATTGAGCAAAAGCTAAACCAATACAGCGTCTTGAACCTCCCCCAAAAGGAATAAATTCATAGGGTGAAAATTGTCTTTCTAAAAAGCGTTCTGGGTTAAATTTTTCTGGTTCTGGATAAATATCTTCTCGTTGATGAGTTAAATAAATTGAACCCATGATAATTGTCCCTGGTTCAAGTTGATAACCACAAAGAGAAATAGGTGTTTTTACCTGTCTAGGAAAAGTGAGCATGGCAATAGGATAAATCCTTAATGTTTCATTACAAACAGCAGTTAAGTATGGTAATTTAAAGATAGTATTAGAATCAAAGTCCTCCCCTAAACTATCCAATTCGGCTAATAACTTTTCTCGTATTTCAGGCAATTTATGAATCCAGTAAAAAGCCCAAGAAATTGCTGTAGCAGTAGTTTCATGACCTGCAAATAATAAAGTCATTAATTCATCTCTTAATTCCTCATCAGTCATAGGTTGACCCTCTTCATCTCTAGCGGACATAAGTAAAGTTAGGATATCTGTCCGGTGAGGATCAAAATTTTCTCTTCTTTCTCGAATTTCCTGATAAATGAGTTGGTTAGCTTCTTCCTGTTTCTTCATTTGTTTTTTCCAAATTGCCGAAATACCAACCATCTCTTTCAATTTAGGAAAATAGAGAAAAGTAACTCTCCAAGGACTACTATTTTGTTCTACTATTTCACAAAGTAAATGTCTCAATTTTTCAGCCCGTTCTCCTTCATAAATACCAAAAACAGCTTCCATCATCACTTGAAGGGTAATTTCTTGGGAAACATTTCTAATATTAAAAGGTTGATTTTGTAGTTGTTTATTGATAGTTTTGGTGGTAATATCCTCAATTATATCTGCATAATTTCGCATTCTTTCCCCATGAAAAGGAGGCATCATTAATTGCCGTTGCCGTTGATGTGCTTTACCACTCAAACTAATGACAGAATTTTTACCAAGTAGATATTCAAAAATACTATTCAATTCTCCTGGTGCTGCTAATTCTTTATGATCATTACTTAACACCTGCTGCATAGCTTCAGGAGAATGGACAAATAGAATTGGTGGTAAATTACTCTGTAATTTTAGAGAAAAAATCTCTCCATATTTTTTAGCACATTCTCTCAGATAACTCATCGGTCGGAAAATCCAGTTTAAAACTTGAATTTTTGGTGATACTTTGGGTCTTGGTAATGTCTGCATAATTTACTCCTGTGATGGTTACACAATTGATTATAGAATAACTCAATTTTAACTATAAACCCTTGAGATTTGAATTTTTACAAGATTATAAAAAGACCAAACGGATGGGGTTTAGCAATGCTAAATCCCTACCTATATCATTAAACAATTAAGCTATTTTGAGTATATCGGTAATCAGGCTGATTTAATGACATGAAAGGAAAAATAATTAATTATCTAAGATGACTATTTAACCTGCTTATGGTGATGTTGGGAAAATGCTATTAACTATTAGATCCAAGAAAGATGTAAAATTTTTGTTAAATTAAACTCCTGGCTAGTTTAGAGAAATTTCATTAAGGTATTCAGCATGACAGTAGTTACGTCTTCCGCATCTTCCACAGTTCCGAATTTTTCTGAAGGTATTCAATATTTTGGGGAAGCATTGCCAGATTTTGAAAAATATGGTGTTACTCCCGCGATAGAATCGGGTAAGAGTGCGATCGCCTCCCCAACAGACACAAATGCAGTATATCAAACTTTACTGGCTGCTGATGCCCTGCGCTACCTGACGCTACAAGTTACTGGTAGTAAGGCTTCTGGACATCCCGGCGGTTTTGCCAGTCAAGCGGAGGCTTATGCAGCTTTGGTGATGCTGGGACATAAAAACATTATTACGGAAGTGGGACATCACGCCCCCGGTTTTTATAGTGCCATGTTTTTAGATCGTTCTTTAGAAGACATGGGCATTTCTACAGTACAACAATTGCGCGATCGCTTTCGGGAAAAACACGGATTATTAGGACACCTTTCCGGCTATATTCCCGGTATTCTCGCACCTGCTGGACCCTTGGGACAAGGGCAACATTTCGCCATGGCCGCCGCACTCCTGCACCGTGACAAACTCTTCCCCTTCACCGTGGGAGATGGAGGACTAGGTGAACCCTACATCATGAGTTCAATGGCTCACTTTAATACGTCCTATCCCCAAGTAACTAATTTCCTACCCGTCTTAGTTTGGAACGGTTATAGCCAAGAACATCATAGCATGGTGTCATTGAAAACCAACGATGAAATGATCGCCTACTGGAAAGGTAACGGTTTTGCCGAAGTCGTGTTAGTAAATGCTAAAGATTTCGATGATCAAAACCAACCAGGTGATTATGTTGATAGTACCGCTTTCTCCTTCCAAAAACGGTTAGAATTTACCCAAGCCGTATTAGTAGGCATGGATAAAGCTGCCCGTTCTGCTTTAGGTGGCACATTAACAGTATTTATTATCAAACAACTCAAAGGGGCAGGGGTTCATGCTTTAGGTGCAAAATCCCATAACCTATATCCTAAAGATACCTTAGACGCACCCCATATTGCCACTGCTTTACAAAAACGGGCTTTATCTGCCCAAGCATGGCAAACAGTCCGCACAAATGCCGAACGCGCCGGAGGTGGACCAGCAGCTAAAACCGCAGTTACAGAATTTGAATTACCCTTGGCAGACATCGGGGAATTACCATTAGAAGAATATGCAGTGGGCGGAGAACCAAAAGTTTCAACCACCGCAATGGGAAGGTTAGTAGGAATAGTAGGAAATAAAGATAAAAATTTCCTGGTGACTAACGCCGATGGTAACGAAGCATCAGGAATTGCTAACATTAACCAAGCATTAAAAATCAACCACCCTACCACCGATGATTTATATAATCAAGCCCCAGGAGGTCAAGTTTACGAACCTTTGAGCGAAGATGCTTGTGCAGGACTAGCGGCTGGTTTATCCTTAATGGGTGCGAGAACTTTGTGGTGTTCCTATGAATCTTTTGCTATCAATGGTTTACCAATTTGGCAAACAGTCACCCAAGCAATGGCAGAATTAAGACGCAAAACACCGTCAACAATTACATTATTTACAGCCGGAGCATTAGAACAAGGGCGCAACGGTTGGACACACCAAAGACCAGAAATAGAGGCTTATTTTGCATCATTGATGAGAACAGGAAATGTATTTCCCTTATTTCCTCCCGATGCTAACAGTATTCAAGGTTGTTATGACTGGGCTTTGCAAACAAAAAATAAGGGAATTGTCATTACTGCCAGTAAGTCTCCTTTACCCATTAGAACCACTTTAAAACAAACGGAAGAGGGGTTAGAAAAGGGCGCGATTTTATTACATGAAATTGCAGGAGGGAAGACTGTTGTATTTGCTGTCATTGGCGATATGACCTTAATTCCAGTATTTGAAGCGGCGGCATTTTTAGAGACTGAAGGTATAGGAGTGAAGATTATTTCTATTATTAATCCTCGCCGTTTATATCGTCCTCATGATACAGCTTGGGATACTTGTTCTGAACCTGATGGCGGTTTTTTAAGTGATGCCGATTTTGAGCAATTGTTTGGTGGAGATGCCTTAATTGGTGTTACAGGTGGCGCTGCGGCGATGTTAGAACCGATTATGTTACGCAGTAATTCTAAGCGTGATTCTTTCGCCTGGAAGCGTGGGGAAACTACCGCCAGTGCGGGTGAGTTGATGGCTTTTAATGGGTTGACTGCGGAGGCGTTGACTAAGCGGGCTATTGAGTTGGTGCATTAATTAGAACGCAGATGTACGCAGATTAACGCGGATGTTTTGGCGTTGGGTTGCGTACATTTGCTGATTTTATACCTATAAAACTCAACAATATAATAATTCAAATTCCCAAGTTATAAAATTAATTACCTGATAGAAAAATCTTGACAAAATTACTAGACTAAAAACATCAAAATCTGTTATGCTACCAATGGTATGATTATAGGTAGGATATGGCTAAAATCTCAATTTCATTGCCAGATGAACTACTAAATTACATTGACCAAAAAGTTGATAACCGTAGTGCATTAATTGAAAGTCTCTTGAAACAATGGCAAGAACAAAAACAAAATGAAGCACTAGCCGCAGCTTGCGCTTTGGTTGACGAATTAGAATTAGGTTGGGAAAGTGAATGGCAAAACATAGCGATTACCGAATGGGAAGCATCTGGATAGTAACATTTGACCCATCCGTAGGTACAGAAATTCAAAAAACTCGTCCAGCATTGATAATTTCTGGGACTTTGTTTAATAACCAACGCAGTAAAGTTACAGTTTTACCTTTTACTTCCGCAAAACCTAATAACCCCCGTATTTCACCAGCAGTAGTGGAAGTACCAGCATCAGCACAAAACGGACTTTCTGTAGATAGTCTTTTGATATGTGTTGAACCAATGACTTTTGACAAAATTCGTTTAACTCAACAACTAGGAGAATTAGAAGCAGAATTATTAGAACAATCTCAAAATATTTTGCGGCGATATCTGAGTTTAAATAACAATTAATTGTCTGATGTTACGCAGTAATTCTAAGCGTGATTCTTTTGCTTGGAAGCGTGGGGAAACTACCGCCAGTGCGGGTGAGTTGATGGCTTTTAATGGTTTGACTGCGGAAGCGTTGACTAAGCGGGCTATTGAGTTGGTGCATTAATATCATATTCTTGTAGGGTGCGTTAGCGATCGCGTAACGCACCTTAATAATAATAATGGTGCGTTACGAATTTCATCCTAACGCACGCTACTAGCTTTTAGTGCGGCGTGTTGTAATTTCTTTTTGTACAGACATAATGATTTAGTGTTGAATTTGCTCTTAGTATATCTGACTGAAATTTAAAATTAATTGAGTAAATTAATATTTACTCCTGCGGTTATTCTTCTTCAATATGCCACCGAAAAACAGTTTCTTGGTTAGCTCCATTGTTTGCAGTTGTCACATACAAAATTTCTCCATAAGCACTTTCAAATCTAAAAAGACAAAGACCTAAACCTGTACCAGCACAATCTTGAATTTCTGTATACTCTTTTTTAGTAAAAAAATAATCTACTGGTGCGCTTCTTTGCGAGTTCATTAATTGCTCGTGATTAAATACTGATTGCCAACCTGCTTCTAATAACATCTCCCTAGCTTTTGAATAAGGCATATTTTGCTTAAGTTTTGGTAATTCTTGCCTTACACAAGGTTTTCTATCTATGGTTGGCTTTTTTGTTTGTGCAACCACACTACCCTCAAAACTAGAAATAATAATAGATAAAATCACCGTACTTATACTGATAAGACCTATAGAAAATTTAATAGACATATTTTTACTGTGTGTAGTTAGTAATTGTATTACTTATTATACACACAAATAGTTAAATTTAACTAATAATTCCTAAAAAAGCGAGTAGGTTGGGTTGACGCAAGGAAACCTAACAATAATGATATAAAAATCAAATCTCTTCCTCTCTTCTTTTCTTCCTTCGTGTACTTCGTGTCTATCCCTAACGGGACGCTGCGCGAACGTGGTTCATTAAATATTAGTAAGTTCAGTTAACCCAAGGAAAACCCAACATCACCCAAACCACCCAACCATCACGAATAGTTTTTTCTACCAACAGCAGAAAATGACAAAAACCGCCATGATATAGAAAACAACATTCAGGAAATCACCTCATAAAAAGTATGAATATTTCCTTACCTGACACCATGCGCGATGATATAGAAAAGTAGCGCAAGGAGGTTACAACAGCGAAGAGTGAATATTTTCGGGAATTAGTGCGACAAGACTAAAAACTCCAGAGCAAACGAACGACTACAAACCATGCTCTTAGAAGGATTAAACTCAGGAAATGCAACAGAAATGACAACACAAGATTGGGAAGATATACGTCAAGAAGTGCGGGATAACAATTAATAAACCTATAGTGCTTATTTTTTATAAACATCACGACGATGCTTACATTGAATAATTAAAACAATTAATTACTCATCTTGAATTTCATAAACCAAACGATAATCTCCTATTCTAATCCGATATTCATTATCATATCCTTTCAACTTGACAACTCCATCAGGACGAGGTTCTTCCGCAAGTTGGGAAATCTTATCATATACACGCTCTTGTATATTATTAGGCAGATTATCTAATTGTTTTTGAATAGATTTAGTGATAATAATTTCGTAAGTCATAGTATCTATTTTCTCTGATTTAGATACTGTTGAAAAGTCATGTATTCCCCATTTGCATATTCATCACGGACTAATTGAATTTCTTTTTTAGTCTCTTCATCTTCTCGCCAACTTTCTTCTTCAGCATCAGCGATCGCTTCATCAAGAATCTGCCAAAGTTGCTGTTTTTCTGATAAACTTAGCGCATTTAAAGAGTTAATTAGTAACTCCATCGGAATGAATAAATTTAATCCAGTCTGTGACATAGCTTTTATCATGATGTGATGATTTTTCTACATTATATCAAATGATGTTGGATTATTCCATAAATCACATTATGAAAAGGATGAATATTTCCTTACCTGACACCATGCGTGATTATACAGGGTAAGCTCATCTAAATTTGTATCAGGAGTGACTTGACAAAAGAGCAAAAATAAGCATAAAGAAGGGAAATAAAAAAAACACTTG
>NZ_PGEM01000061.1:18465-19628 GCF_002934005.1 Cuspidothrix issatschenkoi CHARLIE-1
AAAGGTGGCATCAATAGAAGCAATTGAACAGAGTTTAGTAGAGAATTTTGGAGACATCATTGGATGTTTTCGTAACAAAAAAAGTGACAGTAAGAATGTAGATATTAAAATTAATCAGCAGTATCTGAGATTACTTCCCCGACTTTGAGAGTTTGTCCACCCACTGTCACCTCATCATCATCTACTAATTTCCGTCCTCTTCTCGTTTCCACCATACCATTAACTTTTACCTCACCATCAATAATCATTAGTTTAGCTTGACCTCCGGTAGAGGTGATACCCGCAAATTTTAAAAACTGGTCAAGTTTAATCATCGCCTTTTACCTACTTGTGAAAAAGTATCATCTATAGCACTATACCAGAATCTTAGATTTTAATACACGAAGTAAGTAGAAGAGAATAAATCAAAGTAAATTAAGCCATGTAAAAAATATGGAGACTGTTTCGTAGTCAGGACTTCAGTTCTCTAATGAGGAATTACAAAATCTGAATTTAATAATCTTTATTTAGGATGACTACTCCGAATTATTAGATAACTAATTGATAAAGAAAGAATCGCAATACCTAAACCAATAATTTCTATCCCTTCAGTAGCTTTTAAATCAAGAATAATAATTTTTCTGGCAATAGCAATTAAAGAAGTTACAATAACTAATTCAACCTGTAAAACGTGCTTTTTTAAATAGCCAGTAATATTTTCTAATATTTCCAAAGCAATTAAAACATTTAAAAATAAACCAAAAGTTTGAAATAATGTTTGACTAAAACTACCTTTTTCCGGAGAAAGAATTTCTGTAATAATAAATTTTCCTAAATCAATTAGACTCAAAAAAATTACTATTACCATCAACAGAGATAGCAATTTTGAAACTATTACTTCAATAATTTCAATCATCTGCATAAAATTATGATCACTGAAAAGTGAAACCAATCTTTTAATTAATTTTTTCATCTGCTACTCCTGATAGAAAATTAAGTAAATGCAAGAAAACCCCTTTAGATTTGTCTATAGGATTGAAAAATATCTTTAATTCTCATAGTTTAAAACTAATCGTGATTAAATTTTAAGAATTAACCTATCTAAAAATAGAATCATAACTATTAGTGCTTAACTATAGATTAAATTATATATTTACAGTGTATTTCATTCAAATGAGGTACAA
>NZ_PGEM01000062.1 GCF_002934005.1 Cuspidothrix issatschenkoi CHARLIE-1
CTCTGTCTACAGCTATAAAATAGGAATCCTAAATTAGTTGTGAAGTAAGGGACTAAGCTGTTACGCAGCTAGATCCAATAATCCTAATATTCTTATTTCTTGTAGTGCGGGCATCTTGCCCGCAAGAATTCAGGACTTACGCAAAATAGAACGAAAGTAGGGGTAATTCATGAATTACCCCTACGAAAGAATCAGGTTTTTGATTGCTTTGTGCGTAAGTCCTAGAATTATACAAATTAAATGCACAACATCTTAAAAACGTGCAACCTATTCTTTTCAGCAAACCCTAAGTTAGCAAACGTGCCAAAAAACTATAGGATAATAGTATTGGTGAACAAGTAGAAACATAGTGGGGCAATATGAGAACACAGGTAATACTAGGAAATATTAATCCTGCTGTATTAGAAAAATTACAGGGTTTAGCTCAAAGCCATAATCGCAGTTTAGAAGATGAAGTCAAGGCAATTCTAGAAAATTTTGTAGAGGCTGAATTAGTAACTCAAGAATCGGCTAAATCTCAAGGATGGGCAAAAATATATGCTGCACGTCAGCGTCATTTAGGTAAAACTTTTAGTGATAGTGTTGAACTTTTACGTGAGGATAGAAACCGTTGACTAAATTTCTATGATATGGAGCATGATATTAGATGATTTCTGGCATGGTCAAAAATAAATATTTTTAGAAATATAGAACTGTTATAGCGGTATGCACTTGAATGAGATACAGAATTTACCTAAAAAACTATACACTCTCATGACTTTCAACTCTATTCCCTGTTCCCTGTTCCCTGCTATATTTGATTTTGAAAATATTAGAGAGTGCGGGCATTTTACCCGCTAGGATAATGAAGTCCTTTTTATTTGCGGTACTAGGGTTTTAACACATTAGCGGGAAACTGCCCTGTAACATTACCAGCAGGTAAATAGTGGCAGACAACATAGAAAGCATTAAATTTAGTACCATTCATAGTTTTAGTACCTCTGGCTGCACCACAACCTAATTGAGTGGTACTTTTCCACACAACTTGGGTAAAATGGCCAGTGGCACTAGAAAATCCGGGATTGTTGTAATCATATTTGAAAACTTCATTATACCAACTTGTTACTGCTTTGCTGGCCAGATTCGTTGCATCTATCGAGCCTGTAGTATAGAAAACATACAAGTTTTCGCCAGCATTGTTCCGCTGGGAGGCGGTGCTGTGTTGAAATAGTCCGTTAGTGGCTAAGTATTGCGCCCAGCGTTGGGCAGTGTTATTAGCAGAACTACTGCTAGTTAAGTTAGGACTACGATGGGTAGCCCGATAACCGTTATGTTTAGATAAAGACGTGTTACGGAAAGTGTTTAAATCAATAGTTGTTTGGGCGATCGCAGGTTTATTGCTCAGAGGCACTACATTAGCGAATTGAGAGGGAGCTATTCCAGTCAAGTTCAGAGTTAAGGCTGTACCTGTGGTAATAGTTAGAGTTAAAAATAGTTTATTCATGGTTTTATCTGATTGTTCTCTAATAGACATCTGGTAGTAATTAAATGTGCATAACCACTAAACCCTGGTAGGGACAATTCATGAATTGTCCCTACAACAATTTTTATTCCTATATTTAATGTAATTGTAGTTCATCAACAGGGGTATTATGTGTAATACTTATCCTCAATATGCCTTGAAAATTACATGACTTATACACAATGCAACTAAAACCCTGATTATTGCCTAGCCGTAATTGATCATTTTACCGACTTTGATTTTAATTTCCCTAACTCCTAAGATGATAAAATAGCCAATTTGATAGTCGAACTGTAAACTAGAGAACGGCTAAACAGTATTAATAAGTAATATTTCTCATGACCAAAGAACTATTAAAACAAGTAAGAGTAATTGATCCTGTCCAACAAATGGACGAATTAGCAGATGTATTAATTATTGACGGTTATATTCAAACCATCGCCCCACAAATCACGGATTTTAGTTCAAATACTGCCATTCGTGATTGTCACGGCTTGGTACTTGGGGCTGGATTAGTTGATTTATATAGTCATTCCGGTGAACCAGGATTTGAAGAACGAGAAACGCTGAGTTCTTTGTTACAAGCTGCTATTGCTGGTGGTTTTACCAGAATTGGTGTTTTACCAGATACATCACCAACAATTGATCAACCTGCTTTAGTCACACAGTTACAGCAACAAAGAAATCGGCAAAAACCCTCTCCCCATCTGCACATTTGGGGAGCAATTACTGTAGATGTGGCAGGTAAGCAATTAACAGAGGTAGCAGATTTAGCCTCTGCGGGAGTTGTGGGTTTTACAGATGGTAAACCGTGGGAAAATCTGGCCATAGTGCGGCGGGTTTTGGAGTATTTGCAACCCTTGGGTAAACCTGTAGCTTTTTGGCCATGCGATCGCCACTTAACAGGCAATGGTAAAATGCGAGAAGGTGCAGAAGCCTTGCGAATTGGTTTACCACCCATTCCCGTCAGTGCGGAAACAACTGCCATTGCTGCATTATTAGAATTAGTCGCCGATATAGGGACTCCAGTTCATATCATGCGTGTTTCCACGGCTCGCAGTGTAGAATTAATTGCCCAAGCTAAAGCCCAGGGTTTACCCATCACTGCTAGTACCACCTGGATGCACCTATTACTAGATACAACATCCATTAAGAGTTATCACACATCCTTGCATTTAGATCCGCCCTTGGGAAATAATCAAGATATGCTATTCTTGCGAAATGGTGTAAAAACTGGGGTGATAGATGCGATCGCTATTGATCATACAGCCTACACCTACGAGGAAAAAGCTCAAGCCTTTGCCGAATCCCCACCAGGGACAATTGGTTTAGAATTAGCATTACCCCTACTCTGGCACCATCTTGTAGCTACTGGAGAGTTTACAGCTTTAGAATTATGGCGCAGTTTGTGTCATCAGCCGGCAGCTTGTTTACATCAAGAAATTCCAGCCATTCAACCCGGTGCAAAAGCTGAATTAACATTATTTGATCCTCAGCAAACCTGGAATGTCAATAAAGCAACTCTACAAACACTTTCCCACAATACACCTTGGTTTGGACAGGAAATTACAGGCCGGGTTGTGCAAACTTGGTGTAACTGTTATAGCATAAAGCAGGAGGGAAGAGGCAGTGGTTCAGATCCCTTCCACTTCCCTCAGCAAAAGTCGCTCACTAACCGGGGTTAGGAGGCAGGAGGAAAAGCCTTATCCTCTATAATTTTTAATAGGACTTAAGCATAAGTTATGGAATCACGAACCGCAGAGGACGCAGAGAACACAGAGGAATAAGGGTTTGAGATATATTGTGCGTAAGTCCTGTTTAAGTTTCAGCACTTCGACTTACTTCGACAAGCTCAGTACAAGTCGCTCAGTAACCGTTTGTTTCTCATTGAACTGCATACTGCTATAGAATCAAATTTAGTACATGAGGGTTGCTGAATAAAGCTATAACCGTTTATTAATAGGGGTTTCGCGGATTTTAAGAACAAGCAAGTGCAACGTTTTGGCAAATGGAGTCTCAAAACAGTTGGATTTTTCCTTGTCGGGTCGAGTCGAGTCGGACATGAGAAATTGAGGATATCCAGATAGTTGAAACTGTTCCCTGGGATGCACTGAGCTTGTCGAAGTGTTTCCTGTTCCCTATTCCCTATTCCCCATTCCCCATTCCCTATTCCCCATTCCCCATTCCCCATTCCCCATTCCCCATTCCCTGTTCCCTGTTCCCTGTTCCCGTTCCCTCTCCTCACAGACAACTTTTTCAGCAAACCCTACATAAGAACTACTTCTATAAATGTCTGATCTAATTTTGTTTTGGCATCGTCGGGATTTACGTATTTCTGATCATACAGGACTAGCTGCGGCCAGAGAAAAAAGTGCAAAAATTGTGGGTGTATTTTGTTTAGATCCCCAAATTCTCCAAGCTGATGATATTGCCCCAGTCAGGGTAAAATATATGATTGGCTGTTTGCAAGCACTTAAGGAAAGATATCAACAAGCAGGTAGTCAATTACTAATTTTACATCATGATCCCGTTCTTGCCATTCCCCAATTAGCCGCAGCATTGAACGCCAAAGCAGTATTTTGGAATTGGGATGTTGAACCCTATTCCCAAATACGAGATTTAGCGGTAATTGATGGTTTAAAAACCCACGGAATTGAGTTTCTTAACTACAATTGGGATCAATTACTCCACCCACCAACGGAGATTTTTAGCGGTGCAAAAACTCCCTATACTGTTTATACTCCCTTCTGGAAAAATTGGTCTAGTAAACCAAAAGCTAACCCAGTGACAACCTTAGCAAATCTAGAAAATTTAACAGCCAAAGAACAGGAAATTGCCCAAGCTTCAGGAACAATTAATTTACCCTCGGCTGAAGATTTAGGTTTTATTTGGGATGGAGAATTAATAATTAGTCCTGGAGAATTGGCAGCACAAGCAAGATTAGATCATTTTGCCAATTATGCGATTAATGAATATCAAGAACAGCGAAATTTTCCCGCAATTGATGGAACATCTCAATTAAGTGCAGCTTTGAAATTTGGTGTCATTGGTATGAGAACTATTTGGCAAACTACAATAGAAGCGTTAGCAAATAGTAATAGTGAAGAAGTCAATGCCAGTATTAAAACATGGCAACAAGAATTAGCCTGGCGGGAATTTTATCAACACTGTATGTACCATTTCCCTCAATTAGCCCAAGGTGCATATAGAGATAATTTTAAAACATTTCCTTGGCGAAATAATGAAAAATATTTTCAAGCTTGGTGTGAAGGCAAAACAGGTTATCCTATAGTTGATGCTGCCATGCGTCAATTAAATGAAACTGGTTGGATGCACAATAGATGTAGAATGATCGTGGCCAGTTTTTTGACTAAAGATTTAATAATTAATCCCCAATGGGGAGAAAAATATTTTATGCAGACACTCATTGATGGTGATTTATCTGCTAACAATGGCGGTTGGCAATGGAGTGCTTCTAGTGGTATGGATCCCAAACCATTACGCATTTTTAACCCCGCCAGTCAAAGCCAAAAATTTGATGCTGAAGCAGAATATATTCGCCAATGGATACCCGAATTACGTTCTATAGATACAGAATATTTAGTATCTGGGAAAATTCCCCCGTTAGAATGTCATCGTGTTAATTATCCTAAACCAATTGTTGATCATCAAAAACAGCAAGCTTTATTTAAACAACTATATCAAGGACAAAAAGCTGTTAGTTAATTATTTCAGGACTTACGCAAAATAGAGCCAAAGTAGGGGTAATACCCTTCGGGAAGCAAGCTACATGAATTACCCCTACGAAATAATCAGGGTT
>NZ_PGEM01000063.1:0-7308 GCF_002934005.1 Cuspidothrix issatschenkoi CHARLIE-1
TATTTAGTCTGGAAGAGCCATTACTATTACCATAATTACGTTGCTGAAAATATGGTGGTGATGTAATAATTAAATCAAAAGTGTCATTTTCTATTTGTTTGAGTATAGATAAATTATCACCAAGAATAATTTTATTTTTTAAATCTGATATTGCTTGTAATTTCATCTGATTTTATGCAACTGGAAATTTTTTATATGAGGGTTTTCAAGGTGCGTTACACTATCGCTAACGCACCCTACTTACAAAGAAATAGGATTACAATTTCTGAAATAATTGCTGTACCCATTCTAATTGAGTGGTTTCCTTGACAATTAAGAAAATACCTAATCCTAAAAGCAAAACTAAACCAGTTTGCATGACACTTTCTTGAATTTTATTAGGTAACGGTTTACCAAATAGACCTTCAATTAGTAAAAATGCTAATTGTCCACCATCTAAAGCGGGAAGAGGCAAAATATTAATAATTGCTAAGTTAATACTAATAATTGCCGCAAAGGAAAATAAATTGGTGCTATCACTAGCAGCTAATTGAGCGCCAATTTTGACAATTTTTACAGGACCAGAAACTTGTCCTACTGTTTGTCCAAAATTAGTAATTAACTGTCCAAAACCTTGGAATGTTCCTACAACTAACTGTTGAAAGCGATTAGCCGCCACTGTGAAAATTTCACCAATATTTTGGGGACGGCGATAGGTGGCTTTACCATTGGGGACTAATTCAATGCCTACTAATCCTTTACCATCAGCACCCTGTTTAGGAGTTACTTTGATGTTAGTTTGTTGGGTTTCATGTTGAATTTTGAGGTCAATTTCTTGATTAGGATGGGTTTGAATTTCTCTGGTCAATAATGTAGTTGCATCCTTACCTATAGCAATTTCTTGACCATTCACAGCCAGAATAATGTCTCCTTCCCTTATCCCTGCTTGGTATGCTACGGATTCTTCGTTTATGGGTTTGACAAGTACACCTGGTTGATATTGAAATTCTTGAGGTATACCCACAATTCCCAATTGCAAAGCCAACATCAAATAAGCAAAGATTAAATTGGCGATAACACCGGCACTAATGACAATGGCGCGGTCTAAAACTGGACGGTTACGCAGCAAATTCGGGTCATTGGGAGGAATTTGGCTATCTGGGTCATCATCAGGAAAGCCAACAAAGCCACCTAAAGGGAAAGCGCGGATGGTATATTCCGTTTCCGGTCCTTGGTATTTTAACAGTGTGGGGCCAAAACCCAAGGAAAAGCGGTTAGCGTAAATACCTTGAGAACGGGCGGCTATGAAATGTCCTAACTCATGGACTAAGATCAAAATAGCCAAGACTGCGATCGCTGCTAAAACTGACATAGAGCAAATTAATCAAAATATTCGGATATATATTCCTATTGTAGTTTGGGAATGGACTAAGAAACAAAATCGGCTATTTTCGGTTTTCTCTCATCTCCGTGCAAATTCTCACCCCAAACATTTGTGGGAGCAAAATTCCTTTACATTATTGATGCTAGTACATATATTAAAATTTATACCCTCTCGCCAGCCAGTATTGCCAATCTGCTAATGCTTCTTTACTGTCTTCATCCCCATCTATAGCTTCAATTTCCGATAACTTGGCTGTAAGAGTCTCGTCGTCCTTACCGAAAATAGTTATATTAGATTGGAGTGAATTAAATATTTTGGGGGACTTTACCAAATGCCTAATCCACAGAATAACGAGATTAAAATTGATCCAGGTACTCTGCTTGTGATTGTATCCGCTCTGATATTATTACCCCTATTACTTACTGGTTTTTTAGGTCAATAAATTATCTGCATAATTAAAGCTAGGTTATTTCCACTAATTGGAAATAACCACAGCCACCCCTGAATTTTTCCCAGAGTTTAAATATCAACATTGATATTTTCTATCTGTCTAGCGGCTTTATCCCACAACTTGGCAGTTTCTTCATCCTTCCAGTGGGTTCTGAGATGTTCCGCTTTTTTATGACATATACGCTCTAGCATCTCTAAAATTGCCGCTAGTGTTAATTCCTGGACTAATCCTTCTAAAGCACTCATATATTCTTTCATAACAGATACCCCTTTAATTTGTAATCAAAATTGCGGAAATTTTGCCCATCTCCCCTGTTAAACATAAATACAAGAACTGCAAATTATTCTCAATTATTTGTGACCTTTATATTATCCACTAAATGAGTTGTGAATTATAGACTTCTTCTTGATTCTCTACATTTACACCAAATTGCAGATCAACGAGGTACAAGATCTAAATTTAAACCTATACCTATAGACAAAAACACTTTTACCCCTGACCCCTGATCAACTTATACTGAGCTTGGTATGCCCTGATCTAGTCGAAGTAAGACGAAGTGCTGACTCGGTGACTTCTGAATTCTGCTGTATGCTTAACTTACCTGAATTTCATCAAATTGATTAATTACCACATCTGCACCTTGAACATGATCTGCTCGACTAATCCAAGTAATGCCAATACAACCAGCAGCTTTAGCATGACGTGCCATCTGTATATCTCCTACAGAATCTCCTACCATTAAAGTTGCTGATGGTGCTACTCCCAAAGCTTGACAAGCCGCCAAAAACAATGCCGGATCTGGTTTACTTGGTCCTGCATCCACTCCCATTTCCACTTGTAAATAATCTCTAAGTTGGTGAGTGGTGACAAAGTTTTTCACATCTTCTGTAGTTGCAGCCGAGAGAATTCCTAATTTTAAACCCGCAGTTGATAAAGACTTTAATATCTCCAAACTACCCACAAATAGAGGCGATGGGGTTTTCTTGACATATTGTTCAGCTTCTTCTAATGCTTGACGGGCGATTTTTAAACACTCAAACCATCCCCTTCCCGTTTCAGCAATGTAAGCTGCTGCTGCAACTTCTGTTTCTTGGCGACTGGCTACGGACATCAAACCTGCTGGATCTAAATGATTACCATCAATGCCAAAAGCCATTAATAAGGGTTCACCAATACCAGGGATTTGTGAGTCTATAATTCTCGCTGATTTTTGTCCTAATATTCTTAAATATGATTCAGAATCTTCAAGGGTCCCATTTTTATCAAATAAAACCGCCTCAATATGAGAAAAAGTCAAATTTTTACATTTGATAGTAGCCAAAATCTTACACACCTTTAATATAGCATGAGGCAGGGGGGGAAGCTTTCTCCTGTCTGATGGCCTAGCCCGTGGCGTAAACCATGTTTTCAGTTTCAGTTCCTATCTCATTCAACTACATACCGCAGGTCAGTGTGTGGTAGTTCACTTACGCCAACCTACTTACCAGTGTGATAAACATTGATTGTAGTAGTTAATAATTTGTGCAGCCACTTCAGAAGCCGTTAAACCATCGGTTTGTAATTCAATGGCATCTACTGCTTTTTGCAAAGGGGAAACTTTACGGGTACTATCTTTCAAGTCCCTTTCAGCTATTTCCCGTTCTAACTGTTCTAGGCTTAATATTGAACCTGTTTTTTCAAAGTCCTGCTGACGACGACGGGCCCGTTCACCCACGGAAGCAGTTAAAAAGATTTTAATTTCCGCGTCTGGGAAAACATGAGTACCAATGTCTCGACCTTCTGCCACTAAACCACCACGTTGACCCCAACTTTGCTGTTGTTGAACTAATGCTTGACGAACGGCACTTTGGGCGGCGATCGCTGATACTTGAGACGTTACCTCAACTGTACGGATTTTTTCTGTGACATCCATATTATTAATCTGCACTTTCACAGGAGATTGCAGACTTTGGCTAGGAGTCAATTCAATTTTACACCGAGTAGCTAATTCAGCGATCGCACAATCATCATCCATAGCAATACCTTGTTCTAGCACTAGCCAAGTAATGGCTCTGTACATAGCACCAGTATCTAGATACACTAACCCTAACTGGTGCGCCACTTGGCGAGCAACTGTAGATTTACCAGCCCCCGCAGGCCCATCAATGGCGATAATTGGCTGACGATAGCTACCCTTGCCACAACTATCGCGCAAAATCATATTATCAATCAAGCGTGTAGAACCAAGACGAGCAGCGATCGCCAGCATTCCTTCATCCTCAACTTTATCTAAAAACATCAACGTAGTCGGTTCAACTAATTCAATATATTCCAAGCTGATATTGCTAACTTTTGCGATTTCTTGCCGCGCCAATGCTATCAGTTCACTACTGTCACGAACGCCAGCTCGAAACGCCGCTTCAGCTTGCCGTAAACCTTTAAATAACACTGCTGCTTGCTCTTTTTCTGTGGCAGTCAAATATTGATTACGAGAACTTAAAGCCAAGCCGGACACCTCCCGCACCGTAGGACAAGCAACAATTTCTACTGGCAAATTCAAATCAGCTACTAACCGTTTAATAATTGCTAGTTGTTGTCCATCCTTTTGCCCAAAGTAAGCTCGGTCAGGTTGTACCAAGTTAAAAAGCTTAGTGACAATCGTCGCCACCCCTTGAAAATGACCTGGCCGATAATTACCACACAAGCTAGATATCATAACAGATGGAGGGATCACTTGTGTCACGTGAGTTTCTTTTATATTCTTCCGAGGCACACCAATTTCTTCCGGAGTTGGGGCAAAAATTACGTCTACTCCAGCTTGTTCACACAATTCTCGATCTGCTTCTAAGCTGCGGGGATAGTGTTGATAGTCTTCATTGGGTCCAAATTGCAAGGGATTGATAAAAATGGTGACAATTACCGTCGAATTTTCTTCTTTAGCTCGGTTAATTAAGTTTAAATGACCTTGATGTAAACCTCCCATAGTTGGCACTAAACCCACTGCGGTAGGATACCAAATACTTTCTTCATCCCATCCCAGATCATCTGGTCTGAGATCGTTTTGCCAACGGTGGCGACGCAAATAGCAGTGTAAGGCGGCAACAGTTGTCAGCACACGCATAAAAATACCCCTAGTTCTTTTTATCTTCTCCCCCGCTAGTGTATATCCGATAGCGTGGCTTGGCATAAAGCATGATGGGGAGATATAATAGACGAACTAGAGGCAGATAAGTGAACAGCGAAAAGAGAACCGGATCTGGCAGGGAGCTTATCTTCCTAAAACCTCAAGATTTATAGGAGCAAGACCACTACTAATCATGCCTAATAGGCGAGCCGCACCAGCGGAAAGATCCAGAATTCGACCACGGATGTATGGACCTCTGTCATTAACTCGCACAACCACAGAACGACCGTTACGGGTATTAGTAACACGGATTTTTGTCCCTAAAGGCAAAGTGCGATGAGCAGCAGTTAATCCTTCGGGATTATATCTCTCACCACTGGCTGTCCTTGTGCCAGAACCATCATAGCCGTACCAAGAAGCCATACCTTGAAATCTGAGTTTGACATTGCCAAAGGCAATTTGCCGGCGTTGCTGTGGTTTCGACCGTAATTTTCTGGCTGGTAGGCCTGCAATTACGTTAACGGGAGACGCGTTACCAATGAGTCTTCGCAGTCTATTTGTTACTTGTAAGGCATCCTGTGCCAAATTATCGGTAGTATCTGCTAGTCTTGTAACTTCATTGACTTCTACCAGTTCTTGACCGTCAATCTGAATGGTGTAGCGATCTCCTGACGATTTTTGAACAGAAAAGCCTGGCTTTTGGGCTTTATTGTAAATGGGAGATTGATCTTCTGGTTTCCAACTGACGATAATTTTAGTTGCGTCTATATTCTTATCAATCAGTTGATTGATTCTAGCTGCTATCAGACTAGCTTTCTGAACTGGATCGTTGTCAGTCGTGCTATATTCTGGGCTGACATTAGATTGATTGCCAAAATTACCAATTTTGGCTAGGTTAGTTGGCATCACAGGATTAGAAATATCTTCACTATTGCCAACTATTCCTACTTTAGTTTCTTTGTTTGTAACTGGGTTAGCCACTGGAGTAGAACCCAGGAAGGTGAGAACGGGAAGATCCCGAACATAAAGAGTTGCTGCTTGTAAACCTCGAATACTATGCGGATGAACTCTGGTAATCACAGTATCTGAGATGGGGTTTTCTGTCGAGGATTGATATTCTCCTATTTTGACGGCTTCACTGGTGGGTGATGTTTCAAGATGGGGAGAAATTTCCTCACTGGTTTGAGTTCTACCTACTGAAGGAAAGCTCAACACAGTTAGGGCGATAATTGTTTGGGCAGCGACAGTGCTCCACAAATGTCTTTGATTCATGAGTCCGATTTTCAAGCGAGTGTAGAACTGAAGTTGTTTGAATTGGGGCTGTTCACCGATAATAGTGAAACCCTGAATAAACTCGAATCCGTTCCGCTTTCACTTTGTATTTTGTAACTGAAACAGATTAACATGAATTTTTCCTCTTGGGGATCGGGGTTTTACCGTAAGTCTTTCAACCATGACAAAATTTATAATCGGGTTTTGGCTGTCAAACCGTGATTAATTCAGGACTTTGGCTATGTAACGTTTTTTTTAAGATTTATTTTTTTTTTTTTTCAAAGTTATAACACCGCGATCGCTTTGATCCCAAATTACTACCTAATATTTATTCTCAGTGTCTGCAAAGTACTGAGTAGTAAAATGTTTGTCAAGGTAATTGATGCTTTGATAATATTTTACTGGTAAAATATTGATCACATTAATTAATAATTGCCTAAAAATATTGTTTTATAATTATGACTTACGCAAGATTCATGAAATAACGAACTACATAGACACAGAGGTAACAGAGAAATGAAGATTTGAAAGATATTTTGCGTAAGTCCCGATCATCTTTTTTAGCTAATAATACTTTCCTATTTGTTACTAATACATAGTATTTACTTTACAGGTTTATATGTATTAATACTAAAAATTTAAAGATTATGAAAGTATTAAATCTGACACAAAAGTTTAAGCAGGATCAGCACTTAATCTTTAATCAGTATTTCTGCTCACTCCAAGATCAATGATCAACGAGAAAATAAAAAAATTGGATAAGCGCGTCTATACAAATAAAATAAGTAACAAAAAATACATAAATTTTGTTTTTTACGGATACTATTCAGTAGTCAATTTTAAATCTAGTCATTAACATCATTTCTCATTCAGAAAATCCAGAAATACTGCCAACAGCACTTTTAGATATTCTCAAAGAATTAGACTCCCAGTATAAAGCCCTGAAAGATGGTGTCTTAGCCAACTACATTCCCGAATTAGCCAAAGTCAACCCCGACCTATTTAGGGGTTGCTGAATAAAGCTATAACCGTTTATTAATGGGGGTTTTGCGGATTTTAAGAACAAGCAAGTGCAAGGTTTTGGCAAATGGAGTCTCAAAACAGTTACATTTTTCCTTG
>NZ_PGEM01000063.1:7345-20010 GCF_002934005.1 Cuspidothrix issatschenkoi CHARLIE-1
AGTTGAAACTGTTACCTGTTCCCTATTCCCTATTCCCTCTCCTCACAGACAACTTTTTCAGCAACCCCTATTTAGTATTTGCATTGTCACCATAGATGGCCAAATTTATAAAGTTGGCGATTTTGAGCAACTGTTTACTATCCAGTCAATTTCTCAGGTCTTTGTCTACGGGCAAGCGTTAGAAGATCATGGTAGGGATTATGTTTTAACTAGAGTTGGTGTAGAACCGACAGGAGAGGCTTTCAACGCCATTATTCTTGATAAACAATCTAAATGTCTTTACAACCCTATAGTCAATGCTGGCACTATAGCCACTACCAGTTTAATTAAAGGTAATGGAACTACGGATAGCTAAAGTCTCCCGTTAAGGATACAAGATTTACAGGATCAAGCCTTCGCGGATCTGATAACACCGATTGCTATACAATAAACAAAAAGACTTTTATAAAAGGTGTCCGTAGAAAAATGTCTAAAACCGTTGCTGACGTGATGACTAGTGATCCTATTCTCGTCCGTCCTGAAACTCCATTAAAAGAAGCTATTCAAATTTTGGCTGAAAAACGAATTAGCGGTTTACCTGTCATTGATGATGCGGGTAAATTAGTAGGAATTATCTCCGAAACTGACTTGATGTGGCAAGAAACTGGAGTGACTCCACCTGCATACATCATGATTTTGGATAGTGTGATTTATTTACAAAATCCTGCTACTTATGAACGAGATTTACATAAAGCTTTAGGACAAACTGTAGGGGAAGTTATGAGTAAAAACCCCCGGACTATTTCTCCTGAAAAACCCTTAAGAGAAGCAGCAAAATTGATACAAGATCACAAAGTTCACCGTCTCCCAGTCCTTGACAACGCGGGTCAGGTGATTGGTATTCTGACTCGTGGTGATATTATTCGCGCTATGGCCGCAGAATAGGTAACGGTTGACTGTTGACTGTTAGCAGTCACCAATTACCACCAAATAAATAATTTAGGATAATTTAATGAGTGTTTCTGCTGAGAGTATAAAAGAATTACTGAGTTCAGAAGATTTAGGCGATCGCTTGCGTGCAGTTAACCAAATTCGGGAATTAGAACCGCAAATCGCTTTAGAATTAGTCCAAATTGCCATTCAGGATAAAAGTGCGCGTGTCCGTTATTCTGCCGTAAGTCAAATGGACACCCTGGGAACACAGGATTTACCATTATCTTTGACTATCTTACGGGGTTTACTAGATGATCCTGAAGCAGATGTGCAATCAGCCGCAGCAGACTGTTTAGGTGCGCTAAAATTGCATGACGCTTTTGAAGACTTACAAAAGCTTTATCAGGAAACACCAGAATGGCTAGTCCAGTTTAGCATTATTGCCACATTGGGAGAATTAGGAGATCCACGAGCTTTTGAATTACTTACTCAAGCGCTCGCATCCGATAATGGTTTAATTCAAACTGCGGCTATTAGTTCCTTTGGTGAATTGGGAGATCCAAAAGCAGTTGCTCTCTTACTTCCATATAGCACTGATTCAGATTGGCAAGTGCGTTACAGAGTTGTGCAAGCCTTAACTCGTTTGGGTAGTGATGAAGCTAAGTCTATTCTAGAAACTTTGGTGAATGATGAAGTAGAAGCTATTTCCAAAGAAGCAAAAGCAGGTTTACAGTTAGTGTAATTTAGTAGTTGCGTTTACTATATAAAGCGCAACTGCTCACCTAATTTTTGATTGATAGACAAACTTTGATCATTAACCACCATATACCTGTGTCCAAGTCGTCAATAAAAATACTATCACCGCACTGATAGCTAAAACACCTTGAATCAAATTCCCCACAACCGTTCCCACAGTAATTCCTATCCCAGCCTTTACCGCAGGCCATAATTGACGTTGGTATAGAAACTCACCCACAATTGCTCCTAACAATGGTCCAAATAAAATTCCTAATAAGGGTCCACCAAAAGGTAAAGCAGGTAGTAATCCAAAAAATCCCAGTAACAAACCCACAAATGCGCCAATTTGTCCCCACTTACTAGCACCAGCTTGTTTTGCTCCGATATAGCCGGCAAGGAAATCAACTCCTGTACTCAGAACTAAAACAATGATTGTCACAATCAGGGGAATTTTAATAGCTGCGAAGGAATTACTCACGATTCCCCAAATAATAATAGATATTAAAATCAAACTACTTCCAGGTATGGCCGGAACGACAGCACCAATAATCCCCACAAACATTACAGCTACTAAGAGTAAATAAATAATTTGCATAATTATTGTCAGAATCAGGATATCCAGGATTAAAGGATGAAGACAGGGATTTTATCACCAATTACCTATTACCAATTACCAAGGGTTGCAGCTAATTTATCGGCAATTCCCGCAATCCAGTTTTCATCTTGTTTAGTGTAACTGCGGGGAGCATTTGCCGCTAAAATTAAAACCCCTTCTTTACCTATAGGTTGACAAATTACACCTTGTGTATTTTCTGGTAAATAGTCAAATTCGATTTTACCAGGATAAACATACAAAGCAACTAGATAAATTGGCTTTTGTGTTTCTAATACTTTTTTTAAAATTGTTCCTGGGACTACTTGCGATTTAGCAGCCAGAATACCACGACGTAATAAAACTTTACCTTGATAGTAGACTATGAGCGATCGCGTAACTGTATTTGTTAATAATAACCGCGATGCCCAGGCTAATTCCTTTTTGGCAGCTTCTGACAATTCTGGATCTAGAAAAAATCCTTCTTCCCCAATGAGTTCTACTGTCTCAGGTGTGCGCGGTTGTACCTGTTGCCAAATTAAACCAGTTAAAATTAACACCCCACACAAAATAACCCCCAGCACATCCCCACGTGCTTGAGAGTTTGTCAGTTCCGGTGTTAATAAGCGATTCATTAACAAAAGTACAGCACCTAAACCCCCAACTACTAAGGGTAAACGCCGTAAAACTCGATTGGGATCTGATTTAGTCATTGGTAAAATTCTTTCACCTCTGTGCCCCTTTGCCCCCGGTTGGTGAGCGTAGCCGTTCGCAAAGCGTGGCATTAGCCATACAACTACTCCCCTACTCCCTGCCTCCTATTCTTCTCCCGGTTCCAGGATGCGTTGGAAAAGATAACCAGTACCTCTAGCGGTGAGAATTAGTTCAGGGTTGCTGGGATCATCTTCTAATTTTGCCCGTAATCGGGAAATATGTACATCCACAACACGAGTATCTACATGGCGTTCGGGAGTATATCCCCATACTTCTTGCAGAATTTCCGAACGGGAAAAAGCTTCACCTGAACGACTGACTAACAATTCTAATAAGCTAAATTCCATGCCAGTTAAGCGAATCCGCTCATCACCTTTATAAACTTGACGCTTATTTGTATCAATCTTGATGGTGCTGACATGAATTACCCCGGAACTAGGAATACCATTTGCACCAGTTTTATCCACCCGTCGCAATACTGAACGAATCCGCGCTTCTAGTTCTTTGGGTGAGAATGGTTTAACGACATAATCATCAGCACCCAATTCTAACCCGGTGATGCGATCGGCCACATCTCCCAGGGCGGTGAGCATAATAATGGGGACATCCGATTCTTTGCGTAATTCTTGACAAACGCCATAACCATCCAGTTTTGGCATCATTACATCTAAAACTACCAGGTCTGGTTCAGCTTTGCGAAATATTTCTAAAGCTTCCTCACCGTCTCCTGCTGTCACTACATCGTAGCCAATCATGGAAAGGCGTGTTTCCAAAATCCGACGAATACTGGCTTCGTCGTCTACTACTAGGATTTTTTCTTTATGACTTTCCAAGTTGTGTCATGCTCCTTAACTAAAATTTTTCATGATTAATTTTAAATATCATAATATTAAGATATCATTACCTGAATTGATTTGGAAAAAGCTCCTAACTATTACTATTATTAAATTTCAGTTTTTTCCAAGAATTAATGAAAAATTAAGATTATTATCTAAAATTTAAGCATGGCAAAGCCAAAAACCATTTATATCTGTAGTAATTGTGCGGCGGAATTCTCCCAATGGTTCGGAAAATGTTCAAATTGTGACACTTACGATTCTTTAGTTGAGCAGAATATTAGCTCTTTCCTGGGTGATATACCTAGCCGGGGTGGGGTGGGAAATTGGCAAGCTGGAGGTCATAGTAAATCTCATGGTAAACCAGCTAAAGCTAGATCATCTCTGACTTTTGACCAAATTAGCGATCGCCAAATTGCTCGTTGGGAGTCCGGTTATGGCGAATTAGATCGAGTTTTAGGCGGTGGTGTTGTTCCCGGTTCAATGGTGTTAATTGGTGGCGATCCTGGTATCGGTAAATCTACTTTACTACTACAAGTATCTAACCAATTAGCACAAAAATATCGTATCCTCTATATTACTGGAGAAGAGTCTGGACAACAAGTAAAATTGCGTGCTTCTCGCTTGGGAATGTCCAAACCTCCTCTTATCGTCACAGAAGATAATCAAAATAAAGATCCGCAAGCGCCAGTGACAAATCCTGAACAACCTATAAATCCTGACAGTATAGGCGCGGATTTATATATATTGCCAGAAACGGATTTAGAAGAAATTTTACGAGAAGTAGACTCTTTGAAGCCAAATGTGGCAGTAATAGATAGTATTCAAACCGTATTTTTACCAGCTTTGACATCAGCGCCGGGTTCAGTGGCTCAAGTCAGGGAATGTACAGCAGCCTTGATGAAGGTGGCAAAACATGAAGATATTACAATGTTAATTGTTGGTCATGTTACCAAAGAAGGCACCATTGCCGGACCGAGAGTATTAGAACACTTAGTTGATACTGTATTGTATTTTGAAGGCGATCGCTTTGCCTCCCATCGCCTATTAAGAACTGTAAAAAACCGTTTCGGAGCAACACACGAAATTGGTATATTTGAAATGGTGTCTCAAGGATTAAGGGAAGTTGATAATCCTTCTGAATTATTTCTAGGCAACCGTGATGATCCGGCTCCGGGTACAGCGATTGTAGTTGCTTGTGAAGGAACAAGACCAATAGTAGTGGAATTACAGGCTTTAGTTAGCCCTACCAGTTATCCCTCTCCTCGCCGAGCAGGTACAGGCATAGATTATAATCGCTTAGTGCAAATACTCGCAGTATTAGAAAAGCGTGTGGGTGTTCCTATGTCCAAGTTAGATTCCTATGTTGCTTCTGCGGGGGGATTAAATGTAGAAGAACCAGCAGTAGACTTAGGAATTGCCGTTGCCATAGTTGCTAGTTTCCGAGATCGGATAGTTGATCCTGGTACAGTATTAATTGGGGAAGTAGGATTAGGCGGACAAGTGCGATCAGTTTCCCAAATGGAACTACGATTAAAAGAAGCGGCTAAACTGGGATTTAAACGCGCTATAGTTCCCAAAGGGACAAAATTCCCAGAAATTGGTATTGAAATATTACCAGTAGGTAAAGTCATAGATGCCATTATTGCTGCTGTACCACATCAGGAATTAACAGAAGAGGATTTAGATCCTGATGAGGATGATTAAAATATACCCCAAATCAGGGACTTCCAGGAAATAAATTATCCAATTTTGTGGGATGGACTCCTAGCCCGTCTGACGTTAAGGGCAGGCAAGATTTGTACTAATAACAGAGAAAAAATCTAGATGCATGGGCAAGTACTAATAAATTACTATTAGGACAATGTAAGGTAGAAGAAAAGTCAAATGAAATAACAGCAATACCGGAACTGATTAAAGCATTAGATATTTTTCCATCTTAATAGTATTTTGTCAATATAATTTAGATGCATTTCCCCTGGGGATAAATGATTGCTTGTGTAGTAGCAAATTATATTTGCCGAAAACCTTTAATACAACCTTTATTTCATTCACAGCCTAATATACTAGAATGATGGATAATCATTATTTCTTGTGACAAATTATGGGTATCCTGCTCAATCAAAAATTTAAAATTACAGTATTTATTGCTACATTATTAGCTGTAGGCTGCATTCATAAACAACCTATTTCCCAACAGCAGAGTATAGAGAATTTATCATTATCCCAAATAAGTAATTCCCCAATTCCCCGATTATCTCATAATTTATTCACTCAAAAACCATCTACTAAAGATGTCAAAAACAATGAAAAATACGTATTTTATTCCGTTATAGATGAATGGCAAAAATATCAATATAGTATCAATGCTAATCAGGTATTAAGAACAGGCAAATTACCAAATGGTCAAATTAATTTTAATCAATCTGATTTATTAACTGTACTAACAAATACCAGAAAATATTTTCAAAAATATTCACAAGAAGACCGTGATATTCAACGTATAGGAATATTAGTCACTCAAGGAGTAACAGTAAAAGACATTCTCAAAACATTAGATTTTATGATCGTAGTGTTACAAGAAGATATTGCTAATAATCGTCTCACTCGCTTACAAAATCCAGATTTTATCAATAATAATTTTCGTGTGATTAAATGGTCTGCTCATAATCCTGAAAATCCCCAACAGAAAAAATTACGCATTACAAAATATGCTGCTTTTATCCATTCCGGTTCTCGTCAAAAAACTTCTAAATATAATATACCTATTTATGCTTTAACAGAAGAATCAAGACAAAATAAATTTTACACCAAATATACTAAACAAGATGTTTTATCAGGTATTTATGAACCTGGAGGTAAAGAATTTGGTAAAGTTAAACCGATTGCTTATTTAACTCGTAATGGTTTAGAAGCAGCATTGATGCAAGGAACAGTTTTAGTTAATTTTACCGACGGAACTAAAGAATTTTTGAACGTAGATAAAAACAATGAAATGTCCTATATTCGCGGGTTGAAAGCCACTTCACAAAAGCGTTATTGGTATTTTAAAGAAGTTGATGCCATTAAAGGTTATGGATATAAAATAGATGCCAAAATATCCATTAAACCAGGAGTAACCTTTGCTGGAGATGTTTTGAATATAGGTTTAGGCAGAATAATTGTCATTGAAGATAATCAAAAACGGTTAAAAATGGGCGTAATTGCCGATACAGGTGGAGCATTTTTACCCAATCTTTATCAACTTGATTTTTTAGCAGGAACTTTTGCTAGTGAAACAGAGTTTGAGAACTATATTCATAAATTACCTGAATATACAAATGCTTATATTTTGGTAAAAAAGTAAGGGAATAGATCCCCGACTTCTTAAAGAAGTCGGGGATCTGAGATGAGATAATTAAATTTACAATCCTGCAAACCATTCATAACCTTGATCTTCCCAATAACCTTTAAAAAGTGACAATTGGTTAGTTAGGGTAATTTGTGTCACCCATTTACTTTGTTTGTAACCAAGTTTAATTGGTGAAGCCAACCGCAAAGGCGCACCATTTTCTACAGGCAAAATTTCGCCATTTTTTTGATAAGCTAATAAAGTTTGAGGGTGTAATACTGAAGCTATATCCCAGCTTTCATAATAACCATCTGCCGATTTAAAAGAGGCATATTTAACTTGATTTTTAGGTTGGGCAAGGGCGATAATTTCCCGTAAAGGAATGCCACCCCATTGGACAATTGCAGCCCAACCTTCTACACAAACATGACGAATAATCATCGAAGTGAGGGGTAAAGCTTGAATATCCGCCAAACTTAGACTAAGGGGATTATTTACCTCACCATCTACAATTAAACGATATTTTTCTAGATCAATAATTGGCGTACCTCGAAAGCTATTAACTATTAAATTATCGGGTTCGATTTGACTCGGCAAAAATTCAGGAACTAGCTTTTGAGGCTGAAATATTAACTCTTCAAATTTCTGATTGAGAGGTTCAGAAAGTGTACCTACTAAATCTGAAAGTGCAGGTGTACCACAGCCACCTAACAAGAAACTCAGACTCGATAAACCAGATATTTCTAAAAACTTTCTGCGGGTAAATTCCTGATTATCCATTTTCACTCCTCAATTAAATTCAGATACAAAAATATTTTTAAGACCCAGATCCGCGACTTCTGAGATCAATTTGTAATTTATCGGCATAATAGACATTTGGTGAAAATTATCGTAGAGACAATTCATGAATTGTCCCTACAAGGGTTTAGTGGTTGTCTAATGAATAAAAGAAGTCGGGGATCTTTAAGATTTACCAAAACATAGATTCTGTGAGTTCATCACCTCCGACTTTTTGACCTAATCGCCAGTGTAGCCAAACAAAAATTAACACCATTGGCACAGAGGCAAAATGAACAATTCTCAATGCTTGCCAACTGCCAAATATATCAACTATCCAAGGAAATTGAGCAGGTTTATACATTCCGATACCTGTAAATATTGCTAGTAATAAAATGGGAATAATTGCTGTATAGAGAAGGCGATGCCAAGCATAGTTTAAACGTTTGTCATTATGACTTTTTTGTAAAGCTTGAATATCATTCTTTCCCACAAATCTATGTTTCCAGCGTTGGGTAATAAAAATATAAATTCCGTAGCAAAAAAGATTGAGAGAAAATAGCCACATAGCTGCAAAATGCCAATCTCGACCTCCAGCTAACCAACCTCCTAAAGTAAAGAGGGGAAAAATATGTACACCATTTCGTCCACCAAAAACAGGATTAGCATTATAAATTTGCAAACCACTGGTAATCATGATAAATAAGCTGATAAAATTACAATAGTGGAAAACTTTTGCGGCGATGGCTTGGGTAGGTAATTTGCGTGGTTTTTGAGAAGAAATCATAGATAGAATAGGAAAAATTTAATTAAGTTATAACTATTTAGGGCAGAATTTACTGACTTTGAATGTTTTGTCCAGTAGGAAACTAAAAACATTCTTAATTCTGGATTCTGGATGATCATGTATTTTACATTGTCATAGTCCGATCACATAACCCCTATTGCAACTGAGTTTTCACGATTACTGCAAAAACATAGTTAAATTAGAAAGAGAAGTGATCTATGGTTAGAGGTAGGTTGTCATCTGCCATTAACCGTCCGCCTCCCTGTTGCCTATTCCCTCTTACCTGATTTAACTTTTAATTTTTGGGATAGAAACCGCCGAACTACTAACAACTGTATTTTAAGATGCTGGCTTTTTTCACACATTTCCGAGATGAATTCGCCTCTGGTCTTTCCAAAGCGATAGCTTCCCTCGCCGAAAACATCGCCAATTGGTGGTCAGAGTTTACGCTTCAGACCAAACTCCTCGCTGTCGCTACCTTGATGGTTTCCTTGGTGATGAGTGGTTTAACCTTCTGGGCGGTGAATACAATTCAGCAAGATGCCCGACTCAATGATACCCGCTTTGGCCGTGACTTAGGATTACTGCTGGCGGCTAATGTGGCCCCTCTGATTGCCGATCATAATCTCACTGAAGTTGCCCAATTTTCCCAACGTTTCTACAGCACTACTTCTAGCGTCCGTTATATGTTGTACGCTGATGAAACTGGACAAATATTTTTTGGTATCCCTTTTTGGGAACCAGAGGTGGAAAATTCCCTCACCATTAAGCGACATATACAGCTACCAGAAGATTATCCTAGCGATGATGATCAACCCCTGGTAAGGCAACATAACACCCCAGATGGTGCAGTTACAGATGTATTTGTTCCCTTAATTGTAAATAAAAAATACTTAGGTGTATTAGCAGTTGGCATTAACCCCAACCAAACCGCAGTTATATCTACTAATTTCACCCGTGATGTTACCATTGCTGTTTTTATCACAATTTGGGTAATGGTGATTTTAGCCGGCGTAATTAATGCTTTAACTATTACTAAACCCATCAAAGAATTGCTAGTTGGTGTAAAACAAATTGCTGCTGGTAATTTTAAACAACGTATAGATATACCATTAGGTGGTGAACTAGGAGAATTAATTTTTAGCTTTAATGAAATGGCAGAACGCTTAGAACGTTATGAGGAACAAAATATTGAAGAATTAACCGCAGAAAAAGCTAAATTAGAAACCTTAGTTTCCACCATTGCTGATGGGGCAGTGTTGATTGATAATAATATGCAAGTAATATTAGTTAATCCCACAGCCAGACGTATTTTTGCTTGGGAAGGTGTAGAAGTTGTTGGTAGTAATGTATTGCATCACTTACCTCAAAGTGTGCAAATGGAAATTACCCGAACTTTATATGAAATGGCCGCCGGTGAATGTGAAAGTGCCGAGTTTCGTATTCCCCTAAAACAACCAATACAACGCACAATTCGTATTCTTTTAACCAGCGTTTTAAATTTACAACGAGAAAGTATTAAAGGTATAGCTATTACCGTCCAAGACATCACCCGTGAAGTAGAATTAAATGAAGCTAAAAGTCAATTTATTAGCAATATTTCTCACGAATTACGTACACCATTATTTAATATCAAAACCTATATTGAAACCTTACATGATTATGGTGAAGATTTAGGTGTGGAAGAACGGCAAGAGTTTTTACAAACAGTTAATAACGAAACTGATAGACTAACCCGTTTAGTTAATGACGTTTTAGATTTATCAAAACTTGAATCGGGACGGACTTACAATTTTGATAAAGTAGATTTACCCCAAGCAATAGAACAAACATTACGGACTTATCAGCTTAATGCTAAAGATAAAGGCATTGAATTATTTCAGGAACTAACTCCTAATTTACCTTTAGTTTTGGGAAATTATGATTTATTACTGCAAGTTTTTGGAAATTTAATTGGTAATGCCCTCAAATTCACTCCGGCAGGTGGTAAAGTAGTTATCCGTGCTTATCAATTAGATGGAACTTCTGATTCTAATTCTCATTATCAACCTGGTAAAGTCAGAATTGAAATTAGTGATACAGGAATTGGTATCGCACCAGAAGATCAACAAGCAATCTTTGACCGCTTCTTTCGTGTAGAAAATAGAGTTCATACCCTGGAAGGAACAGGTTTAGGTTTATCAATTGTCAGAAATATTATTGATAGACATCATACTCAAGTTAATTTGGTAAGTGAGGTGGGTATTGGTACTACTTTTTGGTTTGATTTAGAATTATTTGAGGAAGAAGTTTCATCAACTGTAGAAATTGCACTAGAAGAGTTGGCTATAGAATCTGTTTGATGTAACTAAACTTTTAATAACGAACCACAGAGAACATAGAGAACACAGAGAACATAGAGGAAGTTTATCTGCGTTTAATTATTCTTGAAATTTTATTCAAAACAACCATGAATACTATCCCTGAATCTATCCCCAGTTGGGAAGAAGAATTAGATAACGCCATTTTTACCTTTGACGATATTCAAGCAGAACTAAACTATAAACAAGCTAAAACAGCACTGCGAAATTTAGTTAATAATCTGGATCTTTCTCCGGCGGAAAAATCAGGGTTAGAAATGGAAATTAACGATTTAGAAACCATGCTGGATAAGTTAGAAAGTATGGTAGTACAGATAGCTGCTTTTGGTTTGGTGGGACGTGGTAAATCTTCTCTTCTCAATGCTTTAGTTGGTCAAGAAGTCTTTATTACTGGTCCCTTACATGGTGTTACCCGTGATGCACAAACGGTAAATTGGAGTATTAGTAAAGAGGCTTTAGGAACTTTAAAAGCTACATTACCTAGCAATGGTCAATCCCAAATAGAATTAATTGATACCCCAGGGTTAGATGAAGTAGATGGGGAAACTCGCGCCGCTTTAGCTGAACAAGTTGCTAAACAAGCTGACTTAATTCTATTTGTGATTTCGGGAGACATGACCAAAATTGAACAAATAGCCTTATCCCAATTACGAGAAGTAGGTAAACCAATAATTTTAGTATTTAATAAAGTTGATCAATATCCCGAAACTGACAGAATCACAATTTACGAAAAAATTCGGGATGATAGAGTCCGGGAATTACTTTCACCAGCAGAAATTGTCATGGCCGCAGCTTCTCCACTGGTAAAAACGGCTGTACAACGTCCTGATGGAACTAGGGGTGTAAAATTACAAAAAGGTAAATCCCAAGTTGATGAATTAAAACTAAAAATTTTGGAAATTCTCCATCGTGAAGGTAAAGCGTTAGTGGCTTTAAATACTATGCTTTATGCTGATAATGTTAATGAACAGTTGGTAAAGCGAAAATTGATCATTAGGGAAGAAAATGCTAATCAATTAATTTGGAAAGCAGTTATTACTAAAGCATTAGCGATCGCTCTCAATCCTGTTACAGTAGTGGATATATTAAGTGCTGTAATTATTGATATTGCTTTAATTTTAGGTTTATCTAAACTTTATGGTATCCCCATGACAGAAACCGGTGCTGTCAAATTACTGCAAAAAATCGCCCTGAGTATGGGTGGTATCGGCGCTAGTGAATTATTAGCAAATTTGGGTTTAAGTGGTTTAAAAACCTTGCTGGGTATCTCGACAACAGCAACCGCAGGAGTAACAATTGGCCCCTATTTATCCATAGCTGTCACTCAAGCAGGAGTAGCAGGAGTATCGTCATACAGTATTGGACAAATTACCAAAGCCTATTTAGCAAATGGGGCAACCTGGGGACCAGATGGACCTAAAGCCGTAGTTAGTCAAATTTTATCAACATTAGATGAAACTTCAATTTTAAACCGCATTAAAGATGAATTGCTAACTAAAGTTAGACTGAGAAAAAGTAGATAAAAACTATCAAAATTTAGAAGTCTGAAATAAGGAATTAGGGTGGGGTTTAACAAATATTTGGACTAATAATATAGCAGGGAACAGGGAACAGGGAA
>NZ_PGEM01000064.1 GCF_002934005.1 Cuspidothrix issatschenkoi CHARLIE-1
GGTAGAGGGATTGCATATAGGTGATTTGTCTATCAAGGTCATCTCGCTGTTTTGAGGAACTAACCCGACAGTAGCAAATAGTGGGAGTTCTAATTGAATCGCCCCTGATGTATGATTCGACATCGTACAATCTTTGTCCTGCCGGGTTTTTAATGCTTTTGATTTTCCCCTCATCTGCATATCTCCTCAAGGTATTTGGATGCAATCCCAGAAATTCGACCGCTTTTCTAAGTGGTATGTATGCCATAGGGAAAGTATAGCATTAGTTAGTATTAGTTGGCAAATAGTTAACTAGCTAATTTCCCTCTTACTCATCTATCCCCTGACTCGCAACTTACGCTATCATTGCTAATCGTTAGATTGTCCCATTTCTCTATTATGACCCTATCTATTTATAATACGCTTACTCGTAGTCAAAAACCATTTACCACCGTTGAACCTGGCAAGGTCAAGATGTATTATTGCGGGGTGACGGTTTACGACTATTGCCATTTGGGTCATGCTAGGGCGTGTATTGTCTGGGATGTAGTGCGTCGCTATCTACAATTTATAGGTTATAATGTGCGTTATATCCAGAATTTTACGGATATTGATGATAAAATTCTTAAACGCGCACGAGAAGAAAAATCAACCATGGAAGCGGTAGCAGAACGCTATATCGAAGCATATTTCGCAGATATGGCACGTTTGGGAATAAAAGAAGCAGATGAATACCCACGCGCTACACATACCATGAATGGTATTCAAAGATTAATTCATGATTTAGAACAAAAAGGTTTTGCTTATCCGTCTCATGGTGATGTTTATTATGCAGTGCGAAAATTTGATGAATACGGCAAACTTTCAGGACGTAAATTAGAAGATTTACAAGCAGGTGCAAGCGAACGGGTAAATATAGAAGATCCAGAATACCAAAAAAAGAAAGATCCCTTTGATTTTGCCCTCTGGAAAGCTGCCAAACCATCCGAACCTGCATGGGAGTCACCGTGGGGAAAAGGTCGCCCTGGATGGCATATTGAATGCTCGGCAATGGTACGCGATCGCTTAGGTGATACCATAGATATTCATGCTGGTGGCGCTGACTTAATTTTCCCCCACCATGAAAACGAAATTGCCCAATCAGAAGCAGTTACAGGTAAACCTTTAGCCAATTATTGGTTACATAATGGCATGGTCAAAGTAGATGGGGAAAAAATGTCTAAATCTTTAGGCAATTTTACCACCATCCGCGATTTATTAGATCGTGGAGTTGACCCAATGGCATTAAGATTGTTTGTGTTAATGGCACAATATCGCAAACCCATAGATTTCACCGATGAAGCAATTTTAGCAGCAACAAACGGCTGGCATACTATCAAAGAAGGTTTATTATTTGGACATCAACATGGTAAACAATTAGGTTGGGAAAACCTGGAATTAAATAACTCCCACATTGATAAATCAGAAATTGAGAAATTTACCACAGCAGTCAATGATGATTTTAACTTTCCTGGAGGTTTAGCCGTCATTTTTGAAATAGCTAAAGAATTACGTAAACAAGGAAATATAATTGTTCATCAAGGTAAAACCGAAACTCCCACCGATGAATTATTGAAGCAATGGCAAACCCTAGTAACATTAGCAGATGTTTTAGGATTAACCGCCAAACCAGAAACAGAAACTTCTCAACCAGATAGTTTAAGTAATGTAGAAATTGAAGATTTAATTCAACAAAGACAGGAAGCAAGAAAAGCCAAAAATTTTGCCGAATCTGATAGAATCCGTAATGAACTATTAGCTAAAGGAATTACCTTAATTGATAGTAAAGAAGGAACTCGATGGCAAAGAAATTAAATGGTAATATAGCATTGCCATTTGAGTAGTGAACATGATTTGTTTAAACAAACCACAAAGATAACAGAGGTAAAAACAAAAAAGCGGTGTTATAAATTGATGTATTTTAATAACTCTAAACCAATTATGTATGACCACCGCAAAATATCTCTAAAACTCTTTTTCTCTGTGTCCTCTGCGTCATCTGTGGTTCGTTATTCTTTGAATGATGCCTAATTTAGAAGAAATGTAAAAACATATTTTTAATTAACACCATGTGGAAAGAACTAACCAGCGCAATTTCTCACTTAAACATCCCCGCCGACTGGATAGGAATTAGAGCCGTTAAAACAACTTCTACACATCATTATGTCCGTGATGGTTTACCCCAAAATAATGGTAAATCATTAAATATCGGAGCAATGATAGAAGTTATAGTTGATGGTTGTTTAGGTTATGCTGCTACCAACTCCCTAGATATTTCTAGCTTACAAAATGCCGCAGAAATAGCCTATAAACAAGCATTAGCAGCTAGTAAATGGTGGATATATCCAATTAGTGAAAATACACGCCCTAAAGTAGTTGGTGAATATCACTCACCATTTTTAGAACCATTGAACGCCATTACTCCCGGAGAAATAAACGACGTACTAATTCGGATTTGTCAACAACTGCAAATTAACGATAAAATCATTCAAACCACAGCTAGAGTTACCACAGATCAAAAAGAAACTTGGTTTGTCAGCAGTAACGGTTCAGAAGTGTATCAGAAAATTCTCTCTATCGGAAATCATTTTGGGGCGATCGCCAAAGATGGAGATATCGTACAACAACGCACCAACAATGGTCAAGAAGCTAATTATTATCAGGGCGGTTGGGAACTTTTTACAGAAGATAATTTATGGCATCAAGTCCAGAAAGTTGGTGAACAAGCATTAGAATTATTAACAGCCCAAGAATGTCCAAATACCCGCACCAATTTAGTTCTAGCACCAGATCAAATGATGCTGCAAATTCATGAAAGTATTGGACATCCTTTAGAAATTGATCGCATTTTAGGAGATGAACGCAACTACGCCGGCGGGAGCTTTGTTAAACCAGACGATTTTGGTAAATTAAAATATGGTTCACCCCTCATGAATATCACCTTTGATCCTACAGTATCCGGTGAATTTGCCAGTTACGGTTTTGATGATATCGGTGCTGTAGCTACTAAAGAATATGTGATCAAAGAAGGAATTTTACAAAGAGGTTTAGGCAGTTTAGAAAGTCAAGCCAGAGCAAACTTACCCGGTGTTGCTTGTGCCCGTGCTTGTTCTTGGAATCGCCCTCCAATAGACAGAATGGCTAACTTAAATCTAGAACCAGGAAACGCCACCTTTGAGGAAATTATCTCAGGAATAGAACAGGGTATTTACATGGAATCTAACCGTTCTTGGTCAATAGATGATCAACGTTATAAATTTCAATTTGGTTGCGAATATGCTAAATTAATTGAAAACGGTAAACTCACCAAAACCCTCCGTAATCCCAATTATCGCGCCACCACACCAGAATTTTGGCACAGCTTAACTCAAGTTGGAAATAATCACAGTTGGGAAATGTATGGTACACCATATTGCGGCAAAGGAGAACCCAACCAAGCCATTTTTGTAGGTCATGGTTCACCAGTTTGTCTATTTGCAAATGTGGAAGTTTTTGGTGGTGGTTAAAGGATCAATAATATCCCCGACTTCTTCTTTCGATCCTGTCAATAAATTATCAATGATTTAAAGTAGGTTGGGTTAAGTGACAGCACAACTCAACAAAAAAATTGATAATTTATTGATCCTTAATTAAGGCTAAAATAAACAGAATTAAATATTGATCCAGAAACAATTTAAACAATGAAAATCGAAGAATTATCAACTTTAGAAAAAAACTTTGATCACCTGATCGAAAATCTCCTGTTTAAAAAAGCCGAGCATGAACATTTCACCATCAGACTCAACGGTGAAAAAAGCCAATTTACCCGCTTTAATGGTGCTAAAGTTAGACAAACAGGCTGTGTTCATGATGGGTGGATACAACTGACATTAATTGCCAATCAACGTACTAGTTATCGTCAGTTTCCCTTTACTGGAAATTGGGATATAGATTGGAATTTAGCATACACAGCTTTACAAGAATTACGGGATGAATTACCACTATTACCAGTTGATCCTTATTTAGTCGTACCATCAGGAAATAATACTAGCAGAGAAGTACATATTGGTAAATTACTCACGCCTGAAATATTAGTTCCCAGTATTCTCGAAACAGTTGCTAATTTAGATTTTACAGGAATGTATGCCGGGGGAATTGTTATCAGAGGTTATGGTGATTCTAACGGACAAAAACACTGGTTTGCGACCGATTCATTTAACTTAGATTATTCCTTATTTATACCATCAGGACAGGCTGTAAAAGGAACTTTCGCCGGCAGCGAATGGAATGAAACTGCTTATATAACAAAAATAAATGATGGCAAACAACAACTAGAAATGCTATCTCGTCCAGTCCAAGAATTATCAAAAGGACAATACAAAACCTATTTTGCTCCTGCTGCTGTAGCTGATTTATTGGGTATGCTTTCCTGGGGTGCTATTAGTGAAGCCAGTATTCAACAAGGTAATAGTGCTTTGGCCGCTTTATCACATCAAGAAAAACAACTTTCTGACAAATTTACTTTAAAAGAAAACTTTCAAGGTGGTTTAGTCCCCAGATTTAATAATTTAGGAGAAATAGCTCCAGCAGAATTAACATTAATTGACCAAGGTAGTTTAATTAATAGTTTGGTTAATTCTCGCACAGCTAAAGAATATAATAAAACTGCTAATGGTGCGAATAGTTCAGAAACCTTACGTTCTCCAGAAATTAGCCCCGGTAATTTGAATTTTGAGCAGATTTTACCTAGTTTAGATACGGGATTATATGTTTCTAATTTACATTATTTGAACTGGAGCGATCGCCAAACAGCCAGAATTACAGGTATGACCCGTTATGCTTGCTTTTGGGTAGAAAAAGGCCAAATAGTTGCCCCCATTGCCAACCTCCGCTTTGATGAAAGTCTCTATCGTTGTTGGGGAACAGAAAATCTAGTTAATTTAACCAACTTCCAAGAATTTATTCCCGAAGTTGGAACTTACGAAAGCCGAGAATTAGGTGGTAGTTTAGTTCCCGGTATCTTAGTAGAAGATTTCACATATACCTTGTAGAAGTTTTCAGTAACAAATCTTTTTCAAAAAACTAGTATATGATGATTGATGTGTTAATTCTGGGGTTTCAGTAAGAGATAAAATAATTGTCCATTACTGACTGTGACACCTGCCCTTTCTCCGGGGGAGTCACCTGTTCCTAAATAGTAATCTACTCTACCCGCGCCTTTAATTGCGCCACCTGTATCTTGATCTAAAACGTAACGACTAACAACCCGATATTCCATTTTATTACTCTTATTAATGTAGGGAAAGGGAGCGCGAATTAAGGCTAAAGCACCAGGAGGCATGAGGGATTTATCGGTAGCAATAGAACGTTCGGGAGTGAGTGGTACACTAATAGAACCTTGGGCGGGTTGTCCGTGGGTTTCTTGAAAAAATACGAAACTTTGATCGCGGGGGATATAAATATTCAAATCCTGGGGATATTTGCGGAAGTAGTCGAGAATAATTGGCATAGTTAACCCTTCTAAAGGTAATTTACCATCATCAACTAATGACCTGCCTAAACTTCTATAATTATAGGCTGTGTTACCTGCATAACCGATGGTTGTTTGAGTTCCATCTGTTAGTTTTAGTCTGCCTGAACCTTGAATTTGAATCATATAAGGTTGGAGACGATCTTTAAACCAAAATAACTCTAATCCTTTTAATTTTCCTTTACTACTTTGTAAACCATCTGCACCTTCTAATTCTAATCTGGTGGGATGGGGTTTTGCCCAAGATTCTAAATCAGGTGGATAACGATAAGCTGGATAACGAAACTCTTTGGTAGGTTGACGACTGGCTAAATATAACGGTTCATAATAGGCAGTAAATAAAACTGTTCCTTTCCTATCTCTGCCTACAGATTGATAAAAAACAAATTCTTTTTCTATGGCTGCGTGTAGTTCTGGGGCTGATTTTGTAGCAATCAACAATTGGCGAAATCTTTGCAAGCTTTGAATGACTCTTTCTCTGGTAATTTCTGATTTTTGATAAGCCTTAATTGCCCTTTGTGTCTGCAAATATTTAAGACTGTAATCTATTGATTGTAACAGAGCTTTCTTATCTGCAATTTGATCATTTTTATCATCATAAATTGCCTGATCTAAACAAGAAATATCTTCTTGACAGCAAGTAATGGGTTGTCTAGAAATTAGTACGGGTAATTTCTTGTTGTTGTTAGCTAATGGGGGTAAATTCCATTTTGCTAACCGACATTCTGAGGCGGCAAGTTCTTGATTGGGAAGTGGTTGTATTCCCACAATCAAACTAACCATAAATACGGGTAAGCTAATAGTAATATTAGCAAAAGATTGGCTATTCATTCATGTTATGGTAGGTAGCAACGGCGGAGGGTGAAATCCGATTTAAGTAGCGGAAAATCCAATATTTGAATATGGTATCTAAAATTACGGGAAATGTGGCAATAAATAGGAAAATAAAATCACGATTGGCTGGTAATCCCCAATGGCGTGATATACCTTCTAAGATGACTTCCCAACCGTGGGGAGAGTGAAAGCCGACAAATACATCGGTAAATAAAATGATAATAAATGCTTTGGCACTATCACTTAAACCATAGACTACATGATCAAAGAACTCTTTTAAGACGGCGATAGAAGGTTTACTAATTAGTAATAGCCAAGTGAAAGTAATCACAGCGCAAATATCAGCAAATACATTTTTGATGGCATTAGCACTTTCTTTGCGAAATTCTTCTTTTACTTCCTGGGCTTTTTCTCTCATTTTCAGTTCTAATTCTTCATGGTTTAGAGGAGGGGCATTATTAATTAAGGCTTCAAATTTGATTTTTTCTTCAAATCTTTGTAATGCTAATAGTCCTTCTTCTTCCATTTCTGAATTGAGGAAAACTTCTACTGTTTCCTGATGCCGAAAGTGTTCTACTAATGGTCCAACTAGCAAGGTTTTAGAGACTTGATGAGTTAGCAAAGGAACAATAATTAGTAAGAGAATCAATCGAATAGAGATAATACTTCTTTGTTGTGCTTCACGAAAGTTTTTAACTACATCTTGTTCGGAATCTGGATCTAATTCTACTTGTAGCCTGGTGATGGTGCTGAAAATTGAACGGGGTAAAAGACTTGTACTATTGGCTTTTCCTCTAGATATATTGGGGTTGATTATATTTGGTTTTTTGGGAATAGATGGTGGGGAATTAACTAAATCTTTAGAAACTTTAACTGGTGGAGAATTGATATTTGTAAAATTCGTGTTTAGATCCTGATAAATATATTTGTTGGTAATTTGATCAATAAATTCTAGTTTCTCTAAAATTACGGCTGGACTAGAATATTCTATGCCGAATTTGAGGGCGGCTTTTTGTTTAGATTCATTGGCAAACCAACGACTAGTTTTAAATTCTGTCAACCGCATTCTGACAGTTTTTAATAACTTTTGTAAATCTGTTTGAAAATAATCCATAACACTGGAGCTGTGTATGGTAAATTCAGGGTCTATTTTGTTACCATTAAAATGTTTATCTTCAATTTCCTTAATCTGTATAGCTGCTTGATAGGCTGTATCTAAAGCCCGTTCTGGTGTTAATAGATACCGTTTGTAAGCAGCCAGCAAAAAAGGGTATATTTTTTGGCTAAACACTGTATTCTCCATCTTCGAGGATTATCTGGCATTATCCCATTATTAAACTTAAGTTAACGCAAGAACCATGATTTCTGATTCTCTTTGGATTTTTGGTACTAGTCGTAGTGGTAAAACTACTCGGTTGGTTAACCATCTTGGTACTTGGTTACAAATTGTTAATCAAGGATCTGATTCATTTTATAATAAAAATATTCATAATTCCCTAACTCAATCTAGGATTAAGACTACAAACTTTCCCGAAAGAGAATTAGGTATTTTATTATTAGCTGCTAATGATGATAAACGACGAGAACTAGCTGATTTAGTAGCTAATTTAACATTAGGAAAATATCCCCTTCGTGTCAAAACTGCTTTGGGGTTTTTTCAAGATGAGGTAATTTTATTTTGGCCGTTATTAATTGATTCTTTATTAATCAAAGCTCAATTTCCGGTAAGATTGCGTCCAGAAACAGAACAAGAATTAGCAACAAAACTCTGGAGTTCTCAATTAGATGGGGCAATTTTGCGGCGTGTTGGTATAAATGAGTATCGTTTAGTCAGACGTATCCTGGATTTATGGCAATTAGCAGCTTATAGCGGTGTATCCTGTGAAGATATTCCCCAAATATTGCATAGTGGTTTAGAAAATGATCCTAGCAATTTAGATCCAGAATTTTTGGGTGATTTACTACTAAATTGGCGCAATTGGTGTTTAGAACGAGGATTATTAACTTATGGGTTAATTACGGAACTTTATCACCAAAAATTATTGACTCATGGTAGCTATCAACAGCACTTGCAGCAACGTTATCAGGGCATCATAGCAGATGATGTGGATGATTATCCGGCGATCGCTGCTAATTTATTTGAGTCTTTGTTAGATAGTGGGGCGGTAGGTGCTTTTAGTTACAATCCAAATGGGGCGATACGCTGGGGTTTAGGTGCAGATCCTCAATATTTACTCAGATTATCCGCTCGTTGTCAAGTAGAAAATTTAACTAATCCACCTGCCAATAGTTTGGGCTATATTTTGACTAATCAAATGGTAGAATTAGTCACACAGCCTATGACAATGTTGAGTTTACCCAGTTGTGTAAAACCTATTCAAACCAATTCCCGCGCCCAGTTATTACGGCAAACAGCCGAGATGATTATTGATGGGGTAAAATCCGGGGAAGTAGGGGCGGATGAAGTAGCGATTATTGCACCGGGTTTAGATGCGATCGCTCGTTATACCCTAGTAGAAATACTTACTAAACAAAATATTGAGGTTACATCTCTCAACGAACAACGCCCTTTAATTAGTTCGTCCGTAGTTAGGGCATTACTTACCCTCATGGCGTTAGTTTATCCTGGTTTGGGGCGGTTAGTAGATCAGGATGGGGTGGCGGAAATGTTGGTGGTATTGAGTCAATATCAAGGCGAAAATACTGGAGAAAAGGAATTTTACCATTCTAAAATAGATCCGGTGCGGGCGGGGTTAATTGCTGATTATTGTTTTGTCCCTCACCCGGAAAACCCCGATTTATTACCAGTCAAAACCTTTGAACGCTGGGATAGAATTGGCTATATGGCCACAAAAGCCTATGAAGAAATATTACAATGGATTGCCGAACAGAGGCTGAATTATGAACAGCGTCCTCTCCTCACACCCATTTTTCCGCTCTATGAAGCGATTCAAAGGTTTGTATGTAATAATCGAAATCCTTCTTACCAAGAATTAGCAGCATTAAGAGAATTACTAGAAACTGCACAACATTATTGGGAAATAGATACACGTTTAAAAGAGACTGATTCTTTGTTACTTTCCATCCATACACCACAGACCCTTAGCATTACCATTGCAGAATTTATTCAACTGCTGCGACGGGGGACAATTACCGCTAACCCCTGTCCAGTGCGTTCTATCGGTAGCAATCAAAAATCCGTGACTTTAGCTACAGTATTTCAGTACCGTGCCAGTCGTAAAAATCACCGTTGGCATTTTTGGTTAGATATTGGTTCACCACTGTGGGCTAAAGGTGGTGCGGCTACGTTATATGGTGCTAACTTATTTTTACGGGATAGGTTAGGACAACCTTGGACAGCAGCAGATGAAGAATTAGCAGAAACAGAAAGACTAGAAAGAATTGTTGCTGATTTATTGGCCCGTGTATCTGATAAACTCTATTTATGTCACAGTGAATTGGCTGTAAATGGACAGGAACAAATTGGACCTCTGTTACCTTTAGTTCATTCCTGTGAGGCGGTATGAAACCAACTATTAACCAATCATGAATAATCCCCAACAACCGCGAGAATACGATGCTGTGCTTGGTGGTAATAGTCCATCAATGGAAGGTGCGGCGGTTTTAGGTGGAATTGAAGGGGTAAAATTACGGTTACAAAATCCAGATACAAAGGTGAGAATTGCTGCACTTGAGCAAGCATTGAATTATGGAGAACAGGGTTTAAATTTAGTAATTGCAGGTTTAAATAATGAATCTGTAGAAGTTCAAATCCAAACTTATCATATATTAAATTCTCGAACAGAACTAAAAGCTAAACAAGCAGCATCAAACTTTAATCCTCAAGGTTTAAAACTAGAACAAATTGAAGTAGTAACAGTTAATAAATTTGGGGAAATCATTCAGCGTCAGCCCCGTGTAGCTAGATATTTTATAGAAGATTTGGCTAATGGTGTTAATTTAGAAATGGCTGCAATTCCTGGTGGTAGTTTTATGATGGGTTCACCAGAAAATGAAATAGGAAGACTTTCTTATGAAAGCCCTCGGCATCAAGTTACAGTTCCTAGTTTTTTTATGGGAAAATATCCAGTAACACAGGGACAATATCAAGCTGTTATGGGAATTAACCCTTCTCGTTTCAAAGGTAGTAATCGCCCTGTTGAAAGAGTTAGTTGGAAGAATGCAGTTACTTTTTGTAAAAAGTTAAGCAAAAGGACAGGAAACACCTACAGACTGCCAAGTGAAGCCGAATGGGAATATGCTTGTAGGGCGGGAACTACCACACCTTTTTATTTTGGTGAAGGTATTACCCCAGATTTGGTAAACTATAATGGTAATTATACTTACGCTTCTGCTCCTAGAGGTGAGTATCGTGAGGAAACCACAGATGTAGGCTCCTCTCCCCCTAACGCTTTTGGTTTGTATGATATGCACGGGAACGTCTGGGAGTGGTGTTTGGATGATTGGGTATATAGCTATGATAACGCGCCTACAGACGGTAGTGCTGTGACAGTTTCAAGTAACAAAAAGTTGCTGCGCGGTGGTTCCTGGCTCAACGATCCTGACGGTTGCCGTTCGGCGCGTCGTTTTTATGCTGTTGCGGGTTTCGGCTACTATGACCTCGGTTTTCGTCTTGTGTGTGGTGCTGAGTGGACTCTGTAGTCCTTTGCTTTTCCCTTTCCCCTCGTCGTCAAGCGATCATAGGACTTACGCACGTTCTATTTTGCGTAAGTCCTGGATCAATTTTTTGGTCTGAATCTGGATAACCAGGATTAAAGGATTAACAGGATAAAAGTCATATCGTCCTCCATTATCAATTAATAAAGGGATTTTCAATCTTTAGTCCAGTAATTCCTTTAAAATCACCGACATTTCTTGTTACTAAAAATGCGTCTTGATTTATTGCTGTAGCTGCGATAATTGCATCAGGAAGCTTAATTTTATATTATCAATCTAAGAATAATATTAGTATCAAGTAAATAGCTTTTCATATTCCTCTATCATCATAAATATTTTCTCGACGTAGTGCTTCATCAGGAAGATTAACAGAACTTTGAGGAGCTTTTTCTATCCACTCTTGCCAAAGTTTTAATCTTTCTTCAGAGGTTAAAGGCTTTTTAGTCTGTCTGTTTAAATCCTGATAAATTAACCTTTGTTGGAAAAGTTGTTTTTCTTCGGGAGTTAATTTTAACACAATTTCTACAAGGGAATCAACAAGTTGTACATTCATAATTATTTATGTCATTTACTAGTTTATAGGCAATATTACACTGTATATCAATTATAGACCCTAAACTGTCTGAATCAGGATAACGAGGATTATAGGATTGACAGGATGTTTATTACAAAATTTATTTAGTCCGTTTTAACGGACTTTCGCTATGAGACTGGGAATTTATTCCCAGGCGGAGGATAATGCTTCACGAAGTATAATATTTTGTCAGAATCAGGATATTCAGGATGATAGGATTAACAGGATTTTTATGGCTAAATTTATTTAGTCCGTTAAAACGGACTTTGGTTATGAGACTCTTAATTTATTCCTTGATTTTTGCCAACCGCTAATTCTTCAATTACCGCAGGAGGTGTGATAACTTCTCCATACAATTTTTGCAGTAGTCCTAAATGACCAACTTGATGAAGATATAGCAGAGGAGAAGTATTGACAATCACTAAAGAATCAGGCATTGTTAACATCTTGTTCTAATTGTTCAGAAGTTAAAGAAAAGGGAGAAACTTGATAACGTCCTAAAATTGTTAAAAACTCTACCCGTGACATTCCCGCTAATTGTGCTGCTCTTCCTGATGAAAGTTTACCAAGTTCAAAAAGTTTCACTGCTGCTAAAATTTGTATTTCTCTAGTCAGACTTTCTGGAGTTTCTTTGAGACTAATTAAGATTTCTTCAGGTATTTCTAAGGATACGGTACTCATAATATGATTCTCTAATTGAGTTTAGGGTGTTGATTAATCTTTATTATATTATAGTCAGAATCAGGATACCCAGGATGATAGGACTAACAGGATAATTATTTGATGATTACTAGAGGTGAATAATTAACTTTTTGTCAGAATCAGGATAACATAGAATAAGTTAAACGAATTTATGGAATGGAATATAATATTTGATCCAGATTTTAGAATTTGGTTTTATCAACAAGAACAGGGATTTCAAAATGAAGCATTTGCTGTATTAGGTATTTTAGCAGAATTTGGACCCGGTTTAGGAAGACCAAGAGTTGATACTTTAGAAGGTTCTGGTTTTAAGAATATGAAAGAACTGCGTATTCAACATCAAGGAGAACCTTGGCGGATTTTATTTGCATTTGATCCTAAAAGACAAGCGATTTTATTAGTTGGAGGTAACAAAGCTGGTAATAAAAAATGGTATAAAGAAAATATTCCCATAGCAGATAAACGGTATAGAGAATATTTAGAGACACTCAAGGAAGAAAAATTATGAAAAAATATACAACTTTATCTGAAGAATTAAATCAACTTTCTCAAGAAAGAAAAGAAATTATTGCTGCAAGAACCTCTGAAATAAGGTTAGAAGAAATTACGCTTCAACATTTAGGGGAAAAACTGGGTTTATCACAATCAGAATTAGTTGCTAGTTTGGAGTTATCCCAAAGAGAAATATCTGATTTAGAAAGTGGACAAAGTTTAGAATTAAATACACTGCGTAATGTTGTTAATGCTTTAGGAGGAACTATGGAAATTATTATTAAACTTCCTAACAAAGAACCTATTATGATGAATTTGTCTGATAGCGAAGCGTCGCGTTAGCCATATCAGGATACCCAGGATGATAGGATTTACATGATGGTTATTTGATGGTTAATGGCTGGTGTTTATGTATTTATTCTGACATCTCACTTTAGGAATATTTACTTTTCTCTATCCTAATCATTAACAACTAACGAATAATTAAAAAATCATATCCTGTACATTCTGATTCAGAGAATAATAGGACTTACGCAAGATGTAGCTGAAACCCTTATTCTTCTGTAGGGGTAATTCATGAATTACCCCTACTTTCGTTCTGTTGTGCGTAAGTCCTGAATAATATGCTATTTTGAATATAGGATACATCAAAGTAACCATTAACTCAGAGTAATTGTTGATTAAAAATTATGCTAAATCAACCTATTTCCACAATTTTAACCCAAGTACAGCAAAACTTAAAACAACTTTATGGAGAACAGTTAGAAAAACTAATTTTATATGGTTCACAAGCTAGAGGAACAGCACAACCAGATTCAGATATTGATATTTTAATTGTGTTAAAAGATGTTTTTAACTATTCTCAAGAAAGTGAAAAAATTAGTCAATTAATCGCTGATTTGTGCCTAGAATATAATGTTTTAATTAGTTGTGCTTTTGCTAATTCTGAACAATTAGAAAATCATAATAGTGGCTTTTTTCGTAATGTTAGAAAAGATGGTTTAGTAATATGAATCCTGAACAACAAAGATTGTTAGAAAAAGCTGAGAGGAGTTTACAAGCAGCAGTGGAACTTAACCAAAAAGGTTTTGCTGAATTTGCTGCTTCTCGTGGTTATTATGCCATGTTTTATATTGCTACGGCTTTTTTAGAAGGGGAAGGACTAGCTTATTCTAAACATTCGGCCGTTATTGCTGCTTTTGGAGAAAAATTCGCTCGCACAGAAAGAGTTCCTCGTGAATTTCATCGTTATTTAATTGATGCAGAAAGAACTCGTTTACGAGGTGATTATAATACTGATCCTAATATTACAGAAGATGATGCGGATCTGATTATTCAAAGAACTATAGAAATTCTGAATTTTGCCAAAGCCAATATTGATTCTTTGTAAATTGAGGCTATTTTGTCAGAATCAGGACACCCTTCGGGAAGTCAAAAGTCAAAAGTCAAAATTTTACATTTGTCTGAATCAGGATAACCAGGATTATAGGATTGACAGGATTGTAATTTGATGATTGATAGATGAGATTCATATATTTATTCTTCTATCTCACTTCATAAATATTTATTTACTTTTATCTATCCTAATCATCAACAACTTACCAATAATCAAACAATCACATCCTGTACATTCTTAAATCCTGGACATCCTGATTCTGACAATAATATGCTATCTTAGATACGGCATACATAAAACCCATCATTAACGAATCATGAATAATCCACAACAACCGCGAGAATACGATGCTGTGCTTGGTGGTAATAGTCCATCACTGGAAGGTGCTGCCGTTTTAGGTGGTATTGAAGGGGTAAAATTGCGGTTAAAAAATCCAGATGCAAAGGTGAGAATTGCGGCACTTGAGCAAGCTTTGAATTATGGAGAACAGGGTTTAGATTTAGTAATTGCAGGTTTAAAGGATGAATCTGTAGAAGTTCAGATCCAAAGTTATCATATATTAAATTCTCGAATAGAACCAAAGGCAAAACAAGCAACTTTTAACTTTAATCCACAAGGTTTAAAACTAGAACAAATTGAAGTAGTAACAGTCAACAAATTTGGCGAAATTATTCAGCGTCAGACCCGTGTAGCTAGATATTTTACGGAAAACTTGGGTAATGGTGTTACCTTAGAAATGGCTGCAATTCCTGGTGGTACTTTTATGATGGGTTCACCGGAAAATGAGGAAAGAAGAAGTAGGTATGAAGGGCCACAACATCAAGTAACTATTCCAGGTTTCTTCATAGGGAAATATCAATTGACACAAAAACAATATCAACCGATCATGGGGAGTAACCCTTCTTACTTTAAAGGTGAAAACCGCCCTGTGGAAAGGATTAGTTGGAATGATGCGGTTAAATTCTGTGAACTGTTAAGCCAAAGAACAGGAAAAAAATACACCCTACCCAGCGAAGCACAATGGGAATATGCTTGTAGAGCCGGAACTACCACACCTTTTTATTTTGGAGAGACAATTACAACGGATTTAGCTAACTATCGTGGTAATTCTTACGCTTCTGCTTTTAAAGGTGAGTATCGTGGACAAACTACAGATGTAGGCTCTTTTCCCCCTAACGCTTTTGGATTATATGATATGCACGGAAACGTCTGGGAGTGGTGTTTCGATGATTGGGTAGATAACTATAATAACGCGCCTACAAATGGTAGTGCTGTGACAAGCTCAAGTAATTACAAGTTGCTGCGCGGTGGTTCTTGGCTCAACGCTCCTGATTATTGCCGTTCGGCGTGTCGTTACTCTTATGGTGCGGGCTTCGGCAACTACCGCTACGGTTTTCGTGTTGTGTGTGGTGCTGCGCGGACTTTGTAGCCCTTTATACTCTTACCCTCTTGCCCTTTACCCTCTTTTCTTTTCCCTTTCCCCTCCCTGTCAGGCGATCAATTTTTTTGTCTGAATCAGGATAACCAGGATTATAGGATTGACAGGATTGTTATTTGATGATTGATAGATGAGATTCATATATTTATTCTTCCATCTCACTTCATAAATATTTATTTACTTTTCTCTATCTTAATCATCAGCAACTCACCAATAATCAAACAATCACATCCTGTACATCCTTAAATCCTGGACATCCTGATTCAGACAATAATATGCTATCTTAGATACGGCATACATGAAACCAACTATTAACGAATCATGAATAATCCACAACAACCGCGAGAATACGATGCTGTGCTTGGTGGTAATAGTCCATCACTAGAAGGTGCTGCGGTTTTAGGTGGTATTGAAGGGGTAAAATTGCGGTTGCAAAATCCAGATTTAAAGGTGAGAATTGCGGCACTTGAGCAAGCTTTGAATTATGGAGAACAGGGTTTAGATTTAGTAATTACAGGTTTAAATGATCAATCTTGGGATATTCAAAATGCCGCTTATTTAATATTAAGTGACAGAACGGAACCAAGAATTAAGCAAATATTACAAAAACCTAATCAACAAGGTTTAAAACTAGAACAAATAGAAGTAGTTACAGTTGACAAATTTGGGGAAATCATTCAACGACAGCAGCGTGTAGCCAGATATTTTATAGAAGATTTGGGTAATGGTGTTAATTTAGAAATGGCTGCAATTCCGGGTGGTACTTTTATGATGGGTTCACCAGAAAATGAAGCGAAAAGAAGGCATAGTGAAAATCCTCAACATCAAGTTACTGTTCCAGGTTTCTTCATGGGAAAATATCCCGTAACACAGGCACAATATCAAGCTGTTATGGGAACTAACCCTTCTTATTTCAATGGTAGTAATCGCCCAGTTGAGAGCGTTAGTTGGAATGATGCGGTTAAATTCTGTGAACTGTTAAGCCAAAGAACAGGAAAAAAATACACCCTACCCAGCGAAGCACAATGGGAATATGCTTGTAGAGCGGGAACTACCACACCTTTTTATTTTGGAGAGACGATTACAACAGATTTAGCTAACTATGATGGTAATTACACTTACGCTTCTGCTCCTAGAGGTGAGTATCGTAGACAAACTACAGATGTAGGCTCTTTTCCCCCTAACGCTTTTGGATTATATGATATGCACGGAAACGTCTCGGAGTGGTGTTTCGATGATTGGGTAGATAACTATAATAACGCGCCTACAGATAGTAGTGCTGTGACAAGACTAAGTAATGAAAAGTTGCTGCGCTGGGGTTCTTGGTTCGACCATCCTGGAAATTGCCGTTCGGTTTGTCGTTTCTATGCTGATGCGGGCTTCGGCGACGACTTCAACGGTTTTCGTGTTGTGTGTGGTGCTGCGCGGACTCTGTAGCCCTTTATACTCTTACCCTCTTGCCCTTTACCCTCTTTTCTTTACCCTTTCCCCTCGCCGTCAGGCGATCAATTTTTTTGTCTGATAGCGAAGCGTGGCGTTAGCCATATCAGGATAACCAGGATTATAGGATTGACAGGATTGTAATTTGATGATTGATAGATGAGATTCATATATTTATTCTTCCATCTCACTTCATAAATATTTATTTACTTTTCTCTATCCTAATCATCAACAACTCACCAATAATCAAACAATCACATCCTGTACATCCTTAAATCCTGGACATCCTGATTCAGACAATAATATGCTATATTAGATACGGCATACATGAAACCAACCATTAACTAATCATGAATAATCCACAACAACCGCGAGAATACGATGCTGTGCTTGGTGGTAATAATCCATCAATGGAAGGTGCTGCGGTTTTAGGTGGTATTGAAGGGGTAAAATTGCGGTTGCAAAATCCAGATTTAAAGGTCAGAATTGCTGCACTTGAGCAAGCATTGAATTATGGAGAACAGGGTTTAGATTTAGTCATTGCAGGTTTAAAAGATGGATTTCTAAAAGTACAATTACAAGCTTATTCATTATTAATAAATAGAACAGATATAAAAGCTAAACAAGCATCATCAAACTTTAATCCTCAAGGTTTAAAACTAGAACAAATTGAAGTCGTTACAGTCAACAAATCTGGTGAAATTATTCAGCGTCAGCCGCGTGTAGCTAGATATTTTATAGAAGATTTGGGTAATGGTGTGACATTGAAAATGGCTGCAATTCCTGGTGGTACTTTTATGATGGGTTCACCAGAAAATGAAGCAGGAAGATATGATAAAGAAAGTCCTCAACATCAAGTTTCTATTTCTAGTTTCTTTATGGGTAAATATCCCGTGACTCAAGCACAATATCAAGCTGTTATGGGGAATAATCCATCTCGCTTCAAAGGTAGTCAACGACCTGTTGAAAAAGTAAGTTGGAATGATGCGGTTATATTCTGCCAAAAGTTAAGCCAAAAAACAGGAAAAAACTATAAGTTGCCCAGTGAAGCACAATGGGAGTATGCTTGTAGAGCAGAAACTACTACGCCTTTTCATTTTGGTGAAACCATTACCACTGATTTAGTAAACTATGATCCATATCCTTCAGCCCGCAAAGGTGAATGGTGTCAGCAAACCACTAATGTAGGTTCTTTTCCCCCTAATGCTTTTGGTTTGTATGATATGCACGGGAATGTGCGGGAATGGTGTGAAGATAGCTGGCATGATAATTATATAAATGGCAATACTTGGAATGCTCAAACTAATGCTAAGGTATTGCGCGGTGGTTCTTGGTATAGTATAGCAAGGGATTGTCGCTCGGCTGATCGCATTAGGCATCTACCTAATTATCGTCGCAATCACTGTGGTTTTCGCGTTTTCTTATGCCTAAGCGAATCTACACAAGAAAATAGGCAATTAGAAGTACAAATAAAACAATCGGACGAAACAGAAAAAAGATGGCAGGAAATATATGACTATGACTATGAAGATAATTATATAGATGACTATGACTATGAAGATAGTTATATGGATGAATATGAAGATATAGATCAGGAAATATATGACTATGACTATGAAGATGATGATTATGACAGATAAGAATATTCATCCAATTACATCCTGGACATCCTGATTCTGACAATCTTAAAATTATGTAAACAAATAACCAAATTCCCTAAATATGCTATTTTATATACAGCATACATGAAACCAACCATTAACGAATCATGAATAATCCACAACAACCGCGAGAATACGATGCTGTGCTTGGTGGTAATAGTCCATCACTAGAAGGTGCGGCGGTTTTAGGTGGTATTGAAGGGGTAAAATTGCGGTTGCAAAATCCAGATTTAAAGGTGAGAATTGCTGCAATTAAAGAAGCTTTCAATTATGGAGAACAGGGGTTAGATTTATTAATTCAAGTTGTAAAAGATAAATCTTTAGAAATATCAACGGACTACGAATATAAGCAAAAGGTAAAGGAAACATCGCGTTATTGGTATAAAACGTGGAATATAGACTGGGATTATTATAATAAACTTCCAGAAGAAGAAGAAAGACGATGGGAAGAAGAACAAAGACAATGGGAGGAACAAGATAGACAGTTGGAAGCACAAATAAAACAATGGGAAAAAGAAGAAAGGGAACGAGAGGAACAAGAAAGAGAATGGGAAGCACAACAAAGAGAATGGGAGGAACAAGATAGACAGTTGGAAGCACAAATAAAACAATGGGAGAAAGAAGAAAGGGAACGAGAGGAACAAGATAGACAATGGGAGGAACAAATAAAACAATGGGAAGAAGAACAAAGACGATGGAAAGAAAAATGGAATATGGACGATGAATACAAATACAATATCTAAAATATCAATAATATAGATAACAAAACCCCTATAAACTAACCCCCCTATTTATACATAATGAATAACCCCCATCAACAACTACTCCAACAAATAGACCTCATGCTTCGCGCCCGCTATCCCCTACTATATATAGTCGGAGTCGAAGAAGAACCAATAGAACAAGTCCTCCAACAACTCACCCAAATATCCCAGACACCACGACAACTATTATTATGGGATATCGTCACCGGTTGGGATGACAACGGAACTGATAAAGGTTCAGTCATGGGTGCATTATCAAGAATTACCAAAACCTCAGAAAATACAACCACAATTTTCGTATTGCGAGACATTCATTTTATCCTCAAAAACTCCGAAACAGAAAAAAATGCTCCCGTAATTCGTGCCATCAAAAACCTCACCCGTCAACTCAAACGCACACGCCAAACCCTCATCCTCACCAGTCATATATTAACCATTCCCCCAGAACTACAAGAAGAAATTACAGTAATTGATTTTCCCTTACCCAATATCGAAGAAATAGATTATTTAATTCAGCAATTAATAGTCCCCGAAAAACTTAACTTAAATGGACTGGGAAAAGAACAATTAATCAAAGCCTGTCAAGGATTAAGTCGCGCTAGAATTAGAAGAGTTTTAGCCGCCGCTTTAGCAGCAAAAGGACAAGTCAACGAAACAGATATTGATAGAGTTTTAGAAGAGAAAAAACAAGCAGTTCGCCAAACCGGAATCTTAGAATTTTACACCGCCAATGAATCATTAAAAAATGTCGGCGGTTTAGAAAATCTCAAACAGTGGGTGCGAATGCGTCAAGATGCTTTTACCGAAGAAGCACGACGTTATGGCATACCCAACCCCAAAGGCGTTTTATTAGTAGGAATACAAGGAACAGGAAAATCATTATCTGCCAAAACTATCGCCCATGAATGGCGTTTACCATTGTTACGTTTGGACGTGGGCAGATTATTTGGAGGCATAGTGGGAGAAAGTGAAAATCGCATTCGCCAAATGATACAATTAGCAGAAGCAATTTCACCCTGTGTATTATGGATGGATGAAATAGATAAGGCATTTGGTAATATTAATAGTGGTACAGATGGTGACTCTGGAACATCGCGCCGGGTATTTGGTACACTCATTACCTGGATGCAAGAAAAAACCAGTCCGGTGTTTATGGTGGCTACTGCTAATAATGTGCAAATATTACCAGCAGAGTTATTAAGAAAAGGGCGATTTGATGAAATTTTCTTCTTAAATTTACCCACGGAAAAAGAACGCCATGATATTTTTAAAGTCCACCTGCAAAAAATCCGTCCTTCCCGACTGCGAGATTTTGATTTACAGAAACTCGCAAGTCATAGCGAAAATTTTAGCGGTGCGGAAATTCAACAAGTAATTATTGATGGTATGCACCGCGCTTTTGGTAGTTTAATTGATGGAAATAGGCGGGATTTTAATACAGAAGATATTTTAGCGGCGGTATCGGAAACTGTTCCTTTGGCGGCTATTGCTAAGGAACAAATTACCAGTTTAAAACGCTGGGCTGCGGAAGCTGGGGCAAGAACTGCTTCTATTGATACGCTGTTAATTGAGGAGTTAAAGGTTTATTCTCAGCAGCAAGGTTTGGGTCCTTTGGAGGTGGATTAAATAATAATGGAAAATGAACCACGAAGGAACGAAGGAAGCGAAGAGAAGAGGTTTTGGAGAGTTTTTTCATAGGAGTTATTTTTTTATGTCTCATTTTACAACTATCAAGGTGCAAATTAAACAGGGTGAAGTTTTGCTTCAGGTTTTGCAAGAGTTAGGTTATCAAGTTGCACAAAATACTCAAGTTCGGGGTTATATGGGTGATACAACTAATGCTGAATATGTGATTAAGCAATCTAATGGTTATGATTTGGGTTTTCGTAAAAATGGAGAAAGTTATGAATTAGTGGCTGATTTTTGGGGTGCGAAAATTAATCAGCAGGAGTTTATTAATAATATTAGTCAAAAATACGCCCATAAAACTTTGATGGAAACCATACAAACGGAGGGTTTTAATGTGGAAGAAGAGGAAGTTTTAGCAGATGGTACGGTGCGGGTTGTGGTTGGTAGATGGGTTTAAATAAGAATAAATAAGATCCCCGACTTCTGACCTTATTTACTTATTTACAGGACTTACGCAAAATAAAGAATCAGGGTTGCAGTTACATTTTGCGTAAGTCCTAATTTATTGAAGAAATATAAATAGAAGTCGGGGATCTGGTACTCTATTAATATTTACGATCAGATCCCCGACTTCTTACATAAATTAATCATTGATTGATCAAATCTTAACAGAAGTCGGGGATCTCAGGACGAAAGGAAAAATCATTATGGCAGAATATCAAAAGATTGAATATCGCATTGGTAAAGATGGTAAAATTGTGGAACGGGTTTTAAATGCCATTGGTTCTAGTTGTGTGGAAACTACAAAAGGGTTAGAAAAATCTTTAGGAGAAATAGAATCTCAGGAATTATTACCCGAATATTATCAAGATGATGAGTTAATTACAACTTCGGAAAATCAAACCTTACAACAACAATAAACTTAGATCCCCGACTTCTTTAAGAAGTCGGGGATCTGAAAACCAACTACATAAACAATATGCTAGAACAAATTAATCAAGCTGCTTTGGCTGTAATTCTTGTAATCATTGTTTATACTATTCTGCGGATATTATTCCCAGAAAATGATCAAGATACAATTATTGATAATCAATCTGTAACTTCTCCAGACACAGAACCGTTCCTTTTCTCTAACAATGAATGTACAAAAGAGGCTCTGCCTCCTGATAAAATAGGGGTAGAACCTCTAAAATGGCACTCCCAGCCTGGAGACTGGGAACGAGAAATTTCTTAGATAAGTTGGGTATTTGAACTTATAATGGGTATATCACCGCCCAAGAATCTTCATTTTTTACTTCTAGGAACGGCTTTATTATGCTTCAAAGACTATATGTAAATAACTTCCGATGTTTAGAAAACTTTGAACTGACAATGAAAGAGATGTCATCTGCTCTCTTGATTGGTAAAAATGGTGTAGGTAAATCAACTATTGCTAAGGCATTGGAGGTGCTTCAAGCTATTGCTAGAGGCACAAATAGATTGCGGGATCTTGCGAAAGAACCTCGTCTCATCGGACTGAATGATTTCGCTCATAGAAAGTCTGACGTTCCTATTCGTTTAGAAATAGAAGTATTACTTGAAAATAAATTATATAAATATATCTTAGCATTAGATTTGCCAGAAAATTTTAAAGAATTACGAGTTTTTGAAGAACAATTTTTAGTTGCAGGAAATCCAATTTACTCTCGAAAAGCCGCCCAGGTTACTATTCATAATAATGCCCAAAATAAGGAAGCTCAGTTTTCAGTAGATTGGCATTTAGTAGCGATGCCAATAATTAGCAATGATAGTGTTAATTTTTTCAAAAATTGGCTTTCTCAGATGATTATTCTATCGCCTATTCCCAGTTTAATGACTGGAAATTCCTATAGTGAAACCTTAGAACCAAAGCGAGATGGTTCAGATATTGGAGAATGGCTTTGTGGGATACTTGGTCGTTATCCTGCGTCCTATAGAGAAATTGACAAATATCTCCGAGAGATTATGGAAGACTTCCAAGATTTTGTCAATGAAATTATTGGTAAAGAATTAAAAAGTCTTGTGGTTAGATTTGAGAAAAATAAGGCAACTTTGAATGTTGATTTTCAAGATTTATCAGATGGTGAAAAATGCTTTTTCCTTTGTGCTTTAGTTTTAGCTGCTAATAAATTCTATGGACCTATTTTCTGTTTTTGGGATGAACCTGATAATTATCTTTCTCTATCAATAGTAGGTCATTTTATGATTTCTCTACAACGTTCATTTATAAATAATGGACAAATTTTAGTAACTTCTCATAATCCTGAAGCAATCAGAAAATTCTCCGATGAAAATACCTTTTTCCTCGATAAAAAAAGTCATTTAGAACCAACTTTAATTAGATTACTTAGTGAAATACCCGGTCGAGAAGATCGAGTTGATCTAATTAATGACTTAATTTGTGGAGACATAGAATTATGAGTCCCAATGACTATAGACCACAGCTTATTGTTTTAGTAGAAGATGATGCTCATCGTCAGATTGTTAACGGATTTTGTCTAGATTTAAACGTGGCTATTGATAGGATTCACCTTTTACAAGAAGCTCGTGGATGGGTAAACGTTAAAGATGAATTTAAAGAAAAATATATTCAAAAACTGCGACAAAATATTAATAAACATATATTATTAATTATTGATCGTGATGTTTATCAAAATAGAGAAATTCATGTACGAGAGTGTATTCCTGAAGATATAAAAAACAGAGTATTTATTTTGGTATTCAACCCCAATCCAGAAACGCTTAAAGATAATAAAAAGGATATTCAAAAAAGTTTTAAGAATATCGGAAAAGCACTTGCTAAAGCTTGCTCTGAAAGGGAAAATGGATTGTGGGAACATCCTGTTCTCCTAGACAATAAACCTGAGTTAGAACGAATGATTTTATCTGTTAAACTATTTCTGTTTCCAAATTTAGACTAAAAAAACAATATGCTAGAACAAATTAATCAAGCTGCTTTTGCTGTAATTCTTGTAATCATTGTTTATACTATTCTGCGGATATTATTCCCAGAAAATGATCCAGAAAATGATCCAGAAAATAATCAAGATACAATTATTGATCATGAATCTGTAACTTCTCCAGACACAGAACAGAAAATCAAAATTTTAGAGCTTGAAATTCAATGTCAACGACTCAGGGAGGAATTAAAACAACAATCTCAACAATTACAAAGCGATTTTCAAAATGAAACCTTTACCCAATTACAAACCTTACTCCGAAATTATCCCACAGTCAAAACAATGGTTTTAGCTAAACCAGAGTTACCAGCTAAAAACCTAGTTTCTCTATTTACACCTTTAGATAATTTAATTACCAGTTGGGGTTATACTCCTATTGGTGAAACTTGGCAACAAGTTAATTATAATCCCCAACTACATCAAGCTGATAATGATGATATTCAAGAAGGGGAATTAGTCTATATTCGTTTTGTTGGTTATCAAAATGGTGATAAAATTCTCTATCCTGCTAAAGTTAGTCGCACCCTTCCCCCAGGGTTTGATAATAATTAAATGATAATATCGTAGGTTGGGTTAAGCGAAGCGCAACCCAACAATCAATTATTTATGTGATCTCGCGCAAAGAATTTATCAATTGCGTTATACCCAACATACTGTTAATTATCTATCTGTTTTGTTGTTTTTTTTCTCAACCTAACCTACTTTAATTATGACAACTGTTGCAATTGATTTTGGTACAAGTAATACTGTAATTAGTATTTTAGAAGTTGATACTCAACAACCTAAAAGTTTACGCTTTCCTAATTTATCCCGTGTATTTGTCGGTGTCAATCCTCAAGGTGAAAGAGTAGAATACCCGGTTATTCCTAGTTTAATGTTTATTAAATTAGGTAATAATATTATATTAGGTGAAGGTGTTATCAGTCAAAGATTAGGACTTTCTCAAAGTTATCCTCCTGAACGGTTATTTAAAAAGTTTAAACGTGATTTAGCTGGAGATTATCAACCACCAGCAATCCAAATTGATGGCATAAATTATAATTCTGTTTCTATTTCTGAGTTATTTATTCAAGCTATTTGGACGGAAATAAAAAAGCAGAATATCGAACCTAGTCATTTAATTTTTACTGTTCCTGTGGGTGCTTTTGAACGTTATTTAGATTGGTTTCGAGATTTAGGTCAAAAATTAAATGTTCCTCAAGTTTCCATTGTTGATGAATCTACAGCAGCAGCTTTAGGTTATGCTATTAAAAATCCCGGTCAATTGATTTTGGTAGTAGATTTTGGTGGGGGAACTCTCGATTTAAGTTTAGTTAAAACTGTAACTAATTCTCATGAAAATAATAGTTTACGTGCTGAGGTTTTAGCTAAGTCAGAAGCTTATGTAGGTGGTGAAGATATTGATGTGTGGATAGTTGATGATTATTTACATTCTCAAAATCTCACACCTGAACAAGTTGGTAAAATCAGTTATCAAAATCTCCTAGAAATTGCTGAACGGTTAAAAATTCAACTTTCTAAAAATCCAACAGCTTCAGAAAGTTGGTTTGATGATGAATCTTTTATGTCTTATGAATTAAAAATTACCCGTGAAAAGTTAGAAGAAATTTTAGAATATAGACAGTTTTTACAACAATTACGGGATGCTTTAGATGAGGTTTTAACCTTTGCTTTAAAAAAGGGTATTTCTAAAAATGATATTGAACAGGTTTTGTTAGTAGGAGGAAGTTGTTTAATTCCCGCAGTTCAACAATTAATTATATCTTATTTTGGTAAAGCTAAGGTAAAATTAAATAAACCTTTTGATGCAGTTTGTCATGGTGCATTAGCCATTACACAAATTACAGAAATAGATGATTTTTTGCGTCATAGTTATGCAATTCGTTTGTGGGAAAGTTACAGTAAAAGTTATGTTTATCATCATTTATTTACTAAAGGTACAAAATATCCTTATCAACTTGATCAATGGTTAACTTTACAAGCTGCTAATAATGGACAAACAGAAATTCGTTTAGATATTGGTGAAGTTGGTGAGATGACGCAAACTGAAATTGCTTTTGATGCATTAGGAAGAATGACTTCTAGCACTCTTCAACATCAAGAAAGTTACCGTTCCTTAGATACCCAAGGTAAACAGGTTTGTGTGGCAAAACTTAACCCACCAGGTGCAGCAGGATTTGATAGAATAGCGGTGTTATTTGAGGTAGATTTTCGCCGAACTTTATTAGCAACTGTGAAGGATTTATTAACGGGAGAAATTTTAGTTAATCGAGGGGAAATTTATAAATTGAAGTAAGATATCATCCACCTTGCTTCGATGGGTATGCAGACTTGGATTTTATTGGGGACATAGGCAAGCGATCGCCTCAAGATTTTTTGGCGTTGCTGATTTGAGGTATGAAAATTATTTTTGATGATCTCCAAACCCTTGTAGAGACGTTCCATGGAACGTCTCTACATCTAAACAGGACTTACGCAAAATATCTCTCAAACCCTCTTTTCTTCGTTCTCTTCGTTCCTATGCCTTCGGCACGCTTCGCGAACGTGGTTCATTATTCCGTGACTTGTGCGTAAGTCCTACTAAATTCATACTTGGTTTCAGCAACGCCGATTTTTTCTACAATTTGATGTAAGAATTCCTCTGATTTTCTTGCTACCCTCAAAGTAGAGTTCAAGTTCCAAACAACAAGGTGGCAAAAGATCAGCCGCTGTGTTTATTAATCAAACTCCTCAGAAATAGAGAGTATGGGAGGGGAAATATGCTCAATGTTGTGCGTTGCAGTCAAATTATCGGTTCAATAGCAATAGATAGCTCGACATCTGCTCGTTTTGCTGAATTAGAAGAAGTCTGGCTTGATGATTCTGGGCGTATTGCCTATTTTTCAGGTGGGGAAGCTTATTTACCAGTAGCGGGAATTGCTGGAGTAGGTATGGGTGCAGTATCAATGTATTACCCTCCATTGCTTGATATTCCAGACAATCTTCACCGCTTGCATCAAATTACGGTTGAATCCGCGCTGGGTGAAACTCAAGGTTGGGTGGAAGATTTTTTATTTGATTGGCAAACTGGAGAAATCGCCGCTTATATTGTGGGTGGAGAAATTGCAGTTCCTTTTGGTGGACACGCAGTCCTGTATCCCGAAGATATTGAGGAAATTACCATCAATAAAGTAATTATTCGGGAAGATGTTCAAGAGCGACTTCAAGACGAATCAGAAGGATTGCAAGGTTTTTTGAGTGAGAAATCACAGCAAGTACAACATCTGGTACATATTATGGGCGATCGCTTACATCATCTTATTTCCCCCAACGATAAACCCGAAGTTGTCCACGTCAAAATTAAAGAAGTCAGCGACGAAGTAGCAGCTTCTACTGATCATCCACATCATGCCTTAGAAGAGGCTACGGAGTTTTTGCAAGAACAATGGCATAGTTTGCAACAAAGTATTTCCCGTGCGGGCGAGCGGACAAAATCGGCTTTAGATGCTGCTTGGAAACAAATCACTAAATAGGGGTTGCTGAATAAAGCTATAACCGTTTATTAATAGTGGTTTCGCAGATTTTAAGAACAAGTAAGTGCAAGGTTTTGGCAAATGGAGTCTCAAAACAGTTGCATTTTTCCTTGTCGGGTCGAGTCGAGTCGGATATGAGAAATTGAGGATATCCAGATAGTTGAAACTATTCCCTGTTACCTATTCCC
>NZ_PGEM01000065.1 GCF_002934005.1 Cuspidothrix issatschenkoi CHARLIE-1
CCGTTATCATGTAAAAAAAGTGCAAGCTTTTACGAGGTGGAAACTCGAAAACCTTGCATTTAAGTTTGATACCAAGGAAAAATAGCTCCCGTTCCCTCTTGACCCTGTTCCCTGTTCCCTGTTCCCTGTTCCCTCTCCTCACAGACAACTTTTTCAGCAACCCCTAGTTACCAAAAAAGTCATAAACCATGAGAAAATATGCCTTTGCCGTCTTCTAAAAAAATAAATTATAGAAGATATAAAACCATTTTTTCGATCCAATTACTAACTACAAATGATCTATGTCCCTATCTGACGCAATACCCGCTTTATTGGTTCTAGCAGATGGAACTGCCTATCGTGGGTGGTCCTTCGGTGCTACGGGAACCACCATTGGTGAAGTTGTTTTTAACACAGGCATGACCGGATATCAGGAAGTGTTAACTGATCCTAGTTACTGCGGTCAAATTGTGATTTTCACCTATCCCGAATTAGGCAACACAGGCATCAATCCCGAAGATGAAGAATCTGCCAAACCCCATGTTAAGGGAGCGATCGCTCGTAACATCTGTCATAAACCTAGTAACTGGCGTTCCAGCCAATCCTTACCCCACTACCTGCAACAGCACCACATCCCCGGCATTTTTGGCATAGATACCCGCGCCCTCACCCGGAAAATTAGGATGTTTGGCGCAATGAATGGTGGCATTTCTACAGCCATTCTCGATGAAACAGAACTGTTAGAAATGGTACAAGCTGCTCCCAACATGGCAGGTTTAAACTTAGTCAAAAAAGTTACTACCTCCACAGTTTATGAATGGCAAGAAGCCACAACCACCCCCTGGGAATTTAACCCCACAGCAGTGGCAAACATTGGCCAAACCTTTACCGTTGTAGCCCTAGACTTTGGTGTGAAGCGGAATATCCTCCGTCGTTTAGCTAGTTATGGCTGTCGCGTCATAGTTGTTCCTGCCGATACACAACCAGAAGAAATTCTCAAATACAATCCAGACGGTATTTTCCTCTCTAACGGACCTGGCGACCCCGCCGCCGTTACAGAAGGCATTAACACTACCAGAGCCTTGCTAGAAAGCCAAAAACCTATGTTTGGCATCTGTATGGGACACCAAATTTTAGGTCATGCCCTCGGCGCGCAAACCTTTAAACTAAAATTTGGACATCGGGGTTTAAATCAACCCGCAGGACTGGAGCAACGAGTGGAAATTACCAGCCAAAATCACAGTTTTGCCCTTGATCCAGACTCCTTACCTACAGCTACAGTTGAGATCAGTCATTTGAACCTTAATGATCGCACTGTTGCTGGAGTCCGCCACAAGACCTTACCTGTGTTTTCTGTCCAGTATCACCCAGAAGCTAGTCCTGGCCCCCATGATGCTGACTACCTGTTTGAGCAGTTTGTGTTAACAATGCAAGCAGCACGTCAATAAATTTTGGTTTTTGGGTTGCCGATTTTAGATTGAAGAGGGACAAGTGTGGATTTATTCCCCCAGAGGTCAGGCATAAACCCAAAAATCTAAAATCTAAAATCTAAAATTCTTGGTCAAGGCGCAATCACCTAACTTGAGTAAGTAGGTGAACCGAAAAATTTAAAGGTATGTGAAGAAAAGTAAAATCGCCCAAAACTCTCTTCGGTGTTCCCTGTTCCCTGTTCCCTGTTCCCTGCGATGCACTGAGCCTGTCGAAGTGTTCCCTTGCCCCAACGACAATTTTTAACGCTAACCTACTTAACAGTAACAAATGTCATCATGGTGATTGATTGATAACTACTTCTAAATTTTTACCAACTCTCTCACCTCGACAAACTACTCACAAACCATCTATACTGGAACGTTTACTTTTAGTAAAAAAATGAGGAGGAAATTATAGCTGAACCACTAAATCTAACCGTGAGCCTGAGAGGTACACGCGAAATCCGGGATAACTCTCAGCTATTCCGCCTCACAGGCTTATTAGACGCTTTCTCTGAGCCGACATTTCGTAAAGTCCTCGGTGGTAAAATTGATGAAGGACCAAAACACATCGTTTTGGATCTTTCACAAATAGACTTTGTGGATAGTTCTGGCTTGGGTGCGCTAGTACAACTGGCGAAGCAGGCAAAAGAAAAAGATGGCACTTTGCAGATTGTAACCAATGCCCGCGTTACTCAAACAGTTAAGCTTGTTCGCTTAGAAAAATTCCTATCCCTACAAACTACAGTTGAAGCAGCCATAGAAAACATCCCAGCATCTTGATTGCTTAACTAGAAAATCTGAATTAGGCTATCCAAGATTATATCTGGGTAGCTTAATTTTTGGGTAGGAGGGAGGGGCACAGGGGCAGAGCAGAAAATTCTATTGCCTATTGCCTGTTTCCTATTCCCTGCAATATGTTAAAATTGGGAAGGCATTAAAATTATTGAAATATAGCGATCGCAAATATCTTGTATCCCAAGTGTAAATCTGAAGCCTAGACTATATTGTTACATCCTGCCTCCTGCCTTCTTCAAGTTTACCTTTCCTAGCCAAAAATACTGGGAAGGTTGTTTTGCCAACTCTTGGGACAAATATAATCCCCACAACCTAGAAAACAACATCAGTCATTTTTGATCCTTGTGGCCACTTTAGAATATGCTAAATAGACGCATATTACTATTGCAATCATAGTAATACTGGCGAAAAATTTCCCCCCCGTAGTGTTTTTTAAGGAATGATTAATTTGTGAAGCCGAAGGAGGACACAGACGACCATGCAGCAAATGAACTCACTGATCAGGATTCATTAGATATTTCCCCATGGTTGGTAAATGCAACGCAACTGCCTCAGCAAATATCCCCACAACAAATCAAACAAATATCTCCTTCAGCTTTGGCCTATTTGGGGGATGCAATTTACGAACTCTATGTTAGAATGTTTTATCTGTGGCCACAGCAACGACTGGAAAATTACCATCGTTCAGTAGTGGATCAGGTAAGAGCAGAAACACAAGCGATACATTTGCGACTGTTAACTCCTTACTTGAGGAGTAATGAATTGGAAATCGTTCGCAGAGGTCGTAACTCTGCCACAAGTCGTCATAAAAGACTCAATCCCGAAATTTATCAACAGGCAACTAGTTTAGAAACCTTAGTTGGCTACCTATATCTTACTGATTACCCCCGTTTAACCGAATTATTACAAAAACTCCCCCTAGAGAAATAGTCAGAAACTGCCTCTGGCTATAGGAAACTCATTTGTAATGGTTCATTAAATTGATGTCATCGGGCTGTTCACTCATCTAACCACAACCTCAAAATTTGTTATGACAAGTCAATCCAAAAAAAATAATTCTGCTAATCAAGCAAAACGCGGCCAACCTGTAAAAATCAAGGGCAAGCGAGTTGTTCCCCATCCTATCCGTACTCAAGGTAAAAGTGATGGTAAACCCCTGTCTGCAAAACCTCGGCCATCTCGCAAATCTTCTGAGGAGTCTTCAGAAATCAGATTAGCTAAGGAGGGTAAATCTTTTAGTGTCAAACCTCGGCCATTTCGCTCATCTTCTGAGGAGTCTTCAGAAATCAGATTAGCTAAAGAGGGTAAATCTTTTAGTGTCAAACCTCGGCCATCTCGCTCATCTTCTGAACAGTCTTCAGAAATTAAATTGGCCAAGGCAGGTAAATCTTATATACCTAAACCTCGCTATGGTTCCGAACAATCTTCAGAAATCACATTAGGGAATGAAGGTAAATCTTTTGCTCCTAAATACCGCACATCTTACCCATCTTTTGAGCCAGCTTCAGAAACTACATCCACGGAAGACAATGATCTGATTTATGGCCGTCATCCAGTCTTGACTGTTTTAGAAGGTGAACGTCACATTAACCGTCTATGGATTACTACCCGTCTCCGTTATGATCCCAGATTTCATCATTTAATTCTTCAAGCTAAGGATAATGGCGCAGTCATTGATGAAGTTGAACCCAGAAGATTAGATCAAATTACTGGTGGAGCAAATCATCAAGGTGTGGCGGCACAAATTGCTCCCTATGATTATATTGAATTAGAAGATTTGATTAGTAAGGCTAAATCTGTTACCGATCCAGTTATTGTTGTGGCTGATGGTATTACTGATCCCCATAACTTAGGGGCAATTATTCGCACGGCGGAAGCTATTGGCGCTCATGGTTTGGTGATTCCCCAACGCAGGGCAGCAGGAATTACTTCTACTGTCGTTAAGGTGGCTGCCGGTGCTTTAGAAACTTTCCCTGTGTCTAGAGTTGTAAATCTGGGTCGAGCTTTGGAACAGTTGAAAGAAGAAGGTTTTTGGATTTATGGAACGGCTGTGACTGGCAGTGAACCATTACAAACCGTTAAATTTAGTGGGCCTGTGGTTTTAGTTGTGGGTGGTGAAGGTGAAGGTCTGAGTATGTTGACACAACGATCTTGTGATGTTTTGGTGTCCATTCCCTTGCATGGTAAGACTCCTAGCCTCAATGCGTCGGTGGCAACGGGTATGGCACTTTACGAAATTTATCGTCAAAAATCGCTAAATACACTGTATCTTGATAAACTACAGACAATTTCTTTGAAAAAAGAATAGTAAAAGAGTATAAAGAAATGTAAAAGACCATAAATTCAACATATTCTCACACACCCAGTCACACGTTTATAAATCGGTAAAACCATGAAAACGATTTGGCAAAACCTCCAAGAAAGGCTGATTAGTACAGTTAATGTTCTCGGCCTTGCTTGGTGGGTAGAGATTATTACGCAAAACCCCCGGTGTACTTATTACTTCGGTCCATTTTTCAGTTCTAGGGAAGCAAATCAAGCCAGTATTGGCTATATAGAAGATTTAGAAACTGAAGGAGCGCAAGGAATTATAGTGAATATCAAACGCTGTAAACCTAGTGTTTTGACAATTGCTGAAGATTTGGGGGAATGGATTGACCGTAAAGTAAAGCCTGTCTTTAGCGGTCAAATGTAGTCAATTACCAATTCCATAGGCTGTTAGCTTCTATGATATAGGTTAGGTTAAGTCTGAGGACAACCTAACCTATATTTTTTTACTTAACGGGGGACAAATTCATCGCAAACAACGAATTGCTTCTAATAACCCTCTAGCTTTATTTAGGGTTTCTTCATATTCAGCTACTAAACCTGCACCTGCTTGAACTGTAACTGTCTGATTATGTAATACCATCAGCACCACCCAAAGATTTAGGTATTACATGATCTAAGGTAAATCGAGTTGTAGAAATGCGCTCAGGAGAGTGACAATACTCACATAGATATTTTGCCCGTTTACGCACTAATTCCCTGGTAATATCGTCAATAGTCATATTTGAGCTACTAACATCGCATTGATGTGAGTGAAAATTCTGTCTAACTCTCCAATAGCTTCCAATTCTATAACTTCTTCTGAAGTTAGCAAATCAGCTTTCTTTCTCTCCAAAAGTTCTTCCATTCGCTTTTGGAGTTCATCATTAAATTTGAATAAATTGAATTTATCTACCTTTTCAACTTTAATCCCACCCAGTAATTTTGAAGGTCTACTAATAGCTGGTATCATGGTTTAGCTCCAGTATTTATTTTAATTTCCCTTCTTCGTAGAAAGTAGAGTTTATCGCAAACAACGAATTGCTTCTAATAATCCTCTAGCTTTATTCAGAGTTTCCTCATATTCTTTTTCTGGGTCGGAATCAGCTACCAAACCTGCACCGGCTTGGACTGAGACTGTCTGATTATGTAGTACCATAGTTCTGATGGCGATCGCACTATTCAATTGTCCTTCAAAGTCATAATATCCATAGACACCAGAATATACACCTCGGCGGCTGGGTTCTAATTGGTTAATAATTTCCATGGCGCGAATTTTGGGCGCACCGCTAACTGTACCAGCAGGAAAACAAGCTTTTAATAAATCCCATGCGGTTTTACTAGGTGCTAACTTACCTACCACATTACTAACAATGTGCATAACATGAGAGTAACGTTCAACGATCATTAATTCATCTACTTTGACGCTACCACTTTCGCAGACTCGCCCCAAATCATTACGTCCTAAGTCTACTAACATGACGTGTTCGGCGAGTTCCTTGGGATCTTGCAGTAAATCAGCAGCTAAAGCTTCATCTTCCTTTGTTGTCTTTCCTCTGGGTCTAGTGCCGGCAATGGGACGGACTGTGGCGATGATTTCCCCTTCATCATTCTTTTCTGCTTTGACCATGACTTCAGGGCTAGAACCAATAATTTGCCAGTCTTGGAAGTTAAAATAGGCCATGTAGGGAGAAGGATTGATTTGCCGCAGGGAACGGTATAAGGCGAAGGGGTTGCCTGTATATTCTGTGGATAGGCGTTGAGAAATGACTACTTGGAAGATGTCACCAGCTTTGATATGTGCCTTGGCTTTTTCTACACTGGCGCAAAATTCTGGGCGGGTAAAGTTGCTAGTATATTCCTCTATGCCCGCTTTAGGCTTGTTTGTAGGGGCTGTCCAGGCTAATTTGGTGGTTTCTGGTGATAGGGGCAAAGATAGCTTCCTGACCATTTCCTGAATGCGATCGCTCGCTTTTTGATATGCTACCTCTAACCCGGCTGGATCACGCAAATCTGAGTATGCGATCGCCCAAATTTTCCGTTTTACCTGGTCAAAAACTAATAGCTGGTCTACTTGCATCCATAATCCATCAGGGATATTCCGCTCATCTTGAGCATGAATTGGCACACGTGGCTCAATCCAATTGATTAATTCATAGCCCCAAAACCCAAACAAACCGCCAATTCCTGAAGGTAATTCTGGTAATTTTACTGGGTGATAAGGTGCTAAACATTCAGATAAAACTGTAAACGGGTTACCTGTAAAAACTTGCTGTGAACCATCTCGATATGTTTGGGTGGTTTTATCGCCCCTTGCTTCTAAAATCCACAACGGGTCACAACCTAATAAACTATAACGTCCTACGGTTTCGCCACCCTCCACCGATTCCAGCAAAAAGCTATAGGGTTGATCCCCACAAACCTTATACCAAGCAGATACAGGTGTATCTAGGTCTGCAATCCATTCTTGATACAAGGGTACAAAATTACCTTGTGGAGTAAGCTGCTGAAACTGGTCGAAATTGGGGAAAATCATAAATAATGAGTTCAGAATACAGGAGTTCAGAATACAGAAGTTCAGTACGGGTGAACGGCCGTTCTGAAGTTCAGAATTATAGAGTATTTTCTTATCATTACGTAAGGTGGGCATTGCCCACCACATCATAAACGAAAATAGTCAGATGATGAATGATGGGTAATTTAGTCAAAGCTGTGACAATTATCAATTATCAATTACCCATTACCAGTTACCTAGACATTAAGCGTCGTGAGTAGCTTTACCACTAAATTTGATTTGTGCAGGGTTGGGGTTTTGACCGATTCTGCGGGGTACGTGACGCACCATAGAACGTCCAGCATTTACCTTTTCAGGGAAGACACCATCAGCAGGGTGAATCATGGTAGTTTCGCCGCTTGGCAAAATGCGATAAACCTTGTAGTCGGTAATTTTGAATTTGCGAAGTTGCGCGCCTAAAGCAATACCGTACTCTTTGCGAGCTAGGTACAATAGGTTTTCGCCTTTTACCATTTTAGCAGCACCACCAGTAGGCATTTCAAAGACTTGTTCTTTGGGGCTTGTCCAGGTGATAGCGTACTTTTCTTCTACATCGGCTTTTGTGAGTAGTCCGCCAGTGCTGCCACCAAAGATGGGGGTTTTTCCAGTGAGAGTTGCCATAAACTATCTCTTTGTAGGTTTTTAGGGCATACTAACATCGGAACTTAATTTATGTTGCGATCGCGTTATAGACTGTAACAGTTTTTAGTGATTGGTGAGGAATTAGAGGACAGGCGATAGTAAACGGGTAATAACTACTATGGTTAGCGCATAATTATACAAATTCTTGTGTACATTAGTACAAATATATAACTGTGTAAAAGTTACGGAATAATAAACCGCTTCAAGACGTATAGGAATAGGAGTTTGAGGGTTTTTTGGGTAAATCCTAATATTGATAAGTACCAAAACAAAATTAATTTAACATTTTTGGAAAAAACAAAAATCTCTATTTTGCACGACTACTTAATATCTGAGGCATCCTAGCTCTTTTACTTCCTAATTACCTGGAACAATGGGAATTGTAAAATGAAACTGACTGCCTTGGTCTTTACCCCTAGACTCAGCCCAAATTTTGCCGCTCCAACCGTTGACGATTTGCCGAGAAATAGCTAAACCTAAACCAGTACCTCCGGTAGTTCGCCGTAATGCTCCTTCTTCTTGATAAAATCGATCAAAAATAATTTCTAAACGATTTGGTTCAATACCGCGTCCTGTGTCAGATATGATTACTTCTACCATTTGATTACTATTATAATCTGCTTTAATATTTATAGAACCTGATGGGGCTGTAAATTTACAAGCATTATCAATGAGTTTTGCTAATACTTCAACCAGCCAATCACCGTCAGCCCTAATCAGGGGTAAATTGGCGGCGATTTGAGTTTTGATGGTAGGTGGTGCTTCGGATATGGGGCGAGTACGGAGGCGACTGAGTGCTAAATCTATACATTCTTGTAAATTTAATGACTCAGGATGCCATTCCACTCTGCCACTTTCTAAGTTAGAAAGGGTTAAAAAGTCTTGTACCAGTTTCCGCATTCTTTCCGAGTCCGCCAGGGCGGTATTTAGCATTACCTGTTGTAATTCCCAAGGCATATCCGGCTCAGTAGACAAGCTTTCTAAGCAGACTTGAATGGTAGATAAGGGGGTGCGGAGTTCGTGTCCGGTAATAGCAATTAAATTACTGCGGGTACGGTCTAGTGCTTCTAGTTGTTGGTTAAGCTCTTCTAAATTAGCAAAAGATTCTGCTTGGATCAGGGCTGCGCCGATTTGGGTAGCGATCGCTTTCACTAAGTCTAACTCTCCTGATTGCCATTCATGGGGAGGAAAATGGCAATTATGTAACTCCACAATTCCCAATAGTCGCCCTTGATATAATACGGGTTCGATCAACCAAGAACGCACGCCAAACTGCCTGACAATTGATGACAAGGCTGGTGATTTCTTGACTTGATAGTCCTCCAGGGTATCAGCCACACATACCCCCTCAAGCTGTTGTAGCACCTGCTGAAATAGGGGATTATGTTCTAACTCCCAACTTTGACCCAGTACAGAGGTAACACCAGAATTAACAAATTCATGTTCAATGATGGCTTTAGAGTCTGTAGCTTGAGCGCGATAAATTAAACACCGACAGGCTTCCAAATGTTGACCTAATTCCACAGCCGCCACTTGGAGAATTTCCCTGGGGTCAAGCGATCGCCTAATTGCTGCACCAATAGAATTTACCAGCCGTTCTTTCCGTGCTTGCGCCGCAATAGAACGGTAAGCTTTATGTAGCTTATACTGACTAGCTTGGAGATACGTTACCAAGCGCTGCACAAACGGATCAGTATCAATATCACAAGCATATTTATAGTCAGCATTAACAACTAAACTATCTATTGATTCCCCAATCCTAAACCGCTGCTTGACTTCCTGGACTTTAGCCGCTAAATTCGGCCGATAAATCTCAATTCTATTCAATAACAATTCCGCAGCTTTAAAACAGACCTCTTTTTCCGATGTCCAAATTCCCTCAAATCTTCGCGCTGTGTCCATATCCAAACTAGGGATCATCTCTGGAATATGTTTATTTTTACTCCCAGAAGCAATGCTCTCTCGGCACACCAAACAGGTAGCATAATTGTCCGCTACTACTACTAAATGCCATTCTTGGCTTAAAGCATCATCAGGCGCAAAATCTATCTTTTCATAGTATTCCGATCTATCAGCAAATTCCGTTTCCGGTGCTGATAATACGTATATTTGATTACTCTTTTCCGCAAGTCTTTGATAGCGATGCGCCTCTTGACGATAAAAGCGCTCTTTCTGAAAACTAGCAATAATTAGAGGTTGATCAAAAGTAGCCGCCAACACTTGATCCTCCATCGCATGGGATAGTGCTGTTAGGGAAGCCTTAAAATATAACTGGGGTCGCAGATAGGGAAGTGATTTTAGCAAATCAGTTAGCACAGAAGTCGAAATACTCATGAATATATGTTTAAGCGCCCAATCTAGACAAGATTCACGTTACAATTGCATTGTACAATTTTAAAATGACTATTGGTTATTAATCATCGGTCATTAAGCACATCTTAACCATTACCCATTACCAAAATATTAAATTTTAATTAAAAATCACCAAACTGTAGGAAAATACTATATTGAAATACATATACCAGGTTTAAATCAAAAGTTAAAATGTAAAAATTCAAAACTCACTCAATCAGAATATTGGATTAAAGCCTAGATTATCTAAAGATTATTAAATGATCATTTTTGGCTTAAATACAAAAAATGACTGTTGAACTTACCCCTATTCTACTGTTAAACTACCTGAATTGTTAACAAAGAACTATAGAGGCTCAGAGAACAGAGAGAAAAAACATCAGTAATCTTTTTATGGGGAGGGAGTAAAACTAGGATCAGCTTTAATTTCTGCCAAAAAATCTGATTGTATATGTTGATCACTTAAATGTAATTGCCAGATCCAAAGTTGAGCAATTCCATATTTAGTTTGATGTTAACAATTTATTATCCAGGTGCATAAAATGAAAATTCTTGATATTCCCAAACTTGACATTTGTAATTCACAAACACTCCTAAATTATTTTGAAAATTCCTGGATATTAGAAGAAACCCTGATGAAAAGTTTAATCGGGGAAGATACCTTCTATCTTAAGCCCGATCCTTTGAGAAATCCGTTAATTTTTTATCTTGGACATTCAGCAGTTTTTTATATTAATAAATTAATTCAAGTTGGCTTAATTAAACGGCGAATTAATCCAGAATATGAAACCCTATTTGAAATAGGAGTTGATCCAGAAACTCCAGCAGAAATAGATGCAGTTATCGAAGGAATTAAATGGCCTGATGTCACAGAAGTTTGGGCATATCGAGACAAAGTTAGAGCCGAAATTATAACTATAATTAATCACCATTCCTGGGATTTACCTATTCATCAAGACCATCCTCTCTGGGCTTTATTAATGGGTATAGAACACAGTCGCATTCATTTTGAAACCTCCTCCATGCTACTGCGTCAACTACCAATTGATAAATTAAACCGCCCCCAAACATGGAATTATGCCCCTACAAATGGGAAAAATTCTGATAATCAAATGCGAGAAATTCCTGGTGGTATAGTGAAATTAGGAAAACGCCAAGATGATTTAACTTTTGCTTGGGATAGTGAATATGGTCATTTAGAAGGAGAAGTTCAACCATTTTTAGCTAGTCAATATCTGATCACCAATGGCGAATTTTTAGAATTTGTCCAAGCAGGTGGTTATAAAAACCCAGAATATTGGCATTCTGAATCTTGGCATTGGCAACAACTATATAATATTCAACAGCCTAAATTTTGGATACCAGAAAATAATGGTAAATATCGTTATCGTGCTACATTTGATGAAATAGATTTACCCCTAGATTGGCCTGTAGAAGTTAACTATTATGAAGCCCTGGCATACTGTCAATGGCAAGGTGTAGGAACTCGCTTAATGACAGAATTAGAATGGAATCAAGCCCTAAAAATATCAGAAAAAACTTCTGAAAATCCGAGTTTAGAAAATAACTATAATCTCAACTTACAATTTATTTCTCCTTGTCCCGTCGGGATGTTTGCTGGAAATAACCAAGCTGGACTTTCTGACTTACGAGGCAGTGTTTGGGAATGGTTAGGAGATACATTTTACCCCTTACCAGGATTTCAAAATCATCATCTTTATCCAGATCAATCTGCACCTTTTTTTGGTGATAAACATCAAATGATGTTGGGAGGTTCTTGGGCAACAAATGGTACAATGGCTTTACCGTCTTATCGTAACTGGTTTCGTCCCTTTTTCTATCAGCATGTTGGTTTTAGAACTGCTAGAAACTTAGATTAAATAAGATGCAGATGCCAAATTTATTGGCAAAATAAAACAAAAATTTGGCTATTTGATAATTTCACAAGTTTTTCACAAAACAAGTTTACCTAGAGGATTAAAAAAATGATTGTTCAACCTTTAACAGTTTTAGATCATCATTATCAAGAATTACGAGATAATGGCGAAGATGTGATTCAAGGATTAAGTAAAAATCCCAAAACATTATCACCTAAGTATTTTTATGACGATCATGGTTCTCAAATATTTGAAAAAATTTGTGAGTTACCAGAATATTATCCTACTCGCACGGAAGCATGGATTTTAAATCAATATGCTGATGAAATTGCAGAAATTACTAATTGTTGTGAGTTAATAGAACTAGGTAGCGGTAGTTCTACCAAAACTCAGTTTTTATTAGATGCTTATCAGAAAATCTCTGATGCTTGTAGATATTTACCAATTGATGTCAGTGGTGGTATTCTCAAAACCAGCGTTTTAGACTTACAAAAAAAATATCCTGACTTAACCATTCATGGGTTATTAGGAACTTATGAACAAGCATTAGTGCATTTAGAAACCAATTATTTACAATCACGAATGTTGTTTTTTCTGGGAAGTTCTTTAGGGAATTTTAACCCAGAGGAATGTGATAGTTTTTTAAATCAAATTTCTCGCACTTTACAAACTGGGGATTTCTTTTTACTAGGAATTGATTTACAAAAGCCCCAGGATATTTTAGAAGCAGCTTATAACGATAGTCAAGAAGTGACTGCTGCTTTTAATTTGAATATGCTTTCTCATTTAAATTGGCGGTTTCAAGGTAATTTTGATATCAGTTTGTTTAGACACCAAGCAGTTTATAATCAAGTTGATCATCAAATTGAAATGTATTTACATTGCCAAAAAAGTCATTGGGTTAATTTGGAAGTATTGGATCTAAAGGTGTATTTTGCAGAGGGAGAAAGTATATTAACAGAAATTTCTCGCAAGTTTGATTTAAGAACAATAGAAACACAATTACAAAGTAAAGGATTAAAGACTGTAAAAACTTGGACAGATGAAAAAGGATGGTTTGGTTTGATTCTTTGTCAAGTTGAATAAGTTTTGTGTCAGCATTCAGGATTTATAAACACAGGATGAAAAACACTTGTACTTGTAAAATGCTGAATGCTGATAATTGTAATTGTTCAACGCGATCAAATCAATTAAATATTTATAGAATAAACTTAGAGGTCATAAAAATGCAAAAATTATTGAATTTCTGTCTTGAAATGGAATTTTATCTCAAAATTGCCCTTAGTTGTACAATTGCTCAACAGTTATTTTTTTTGCTGTTAAATAAGCTCAAACTAAATTTGATCATCCAAGTATTATTATACTGGTTGGTTGGAACTATCTCATTTTATGCTATTGGTATTTTTATTGAAAAATTAATCAAAAGTGATGACAGTTTAACTAAAAAACTGACAGTAAGAGTTAAGAAAGTAAAAAAACAATCATTTCCTAATTTTACTTTAAAAGGCATCATTACAGGAGAAATAAAAGCTCTAATTACCGCATTAATTATTATATATTTAGCTCCTGAAGTTCATAGAGGTAATGGTTTAATTCTCAATATGGGCTGGTTTTTTATGAGAATAGTTGCTGCTGATTTCTGCTTTTATGTAGCCCATAGATTATTTCATACAAAACTATTTCTGAAAATTCATCTTAAACATCATGAGTTTCATGATACATCAAGTTTTGTAGCCGGACATAAAAGCCTTATCGAATATATTATTGTTACCATGACAGATGTTTTACCTATCTTTATATTTGGATATGATATTACTCAACTTTGTGCATGGACTTTAATAGGTAATATTTATAATTTAGAAGGACATAGTTCTTTATCAGTATTTTTTATTCCTTCCAATTTCCATGATTTACACCATACTAGTTTTCATGGTAATTATGGTATTCATAGTTTTTGGGACAGAGTATTTAAGACACTTAATCCTATTAATAAAAAAACAGGAATTATGTTTCCTGCCAATTCTATTGAGTCTAAACTTAATAGCCTTTCTAGTGAATTAAATATTATAAAATCTGTAAATAAATGATATAATGACATAACTATAATAATCGAAAACCACCATGAAACCAAATCCTATACCTCCAAAACTCGGACAAGAATCAGTTTGGGACTATCCCCGTCCTGCTATTTTACAAGATACCGACAAACATCTTAAAGTTATTTGTAATGGGATTGTTTTAGCAGAAACCACTAGAGGAAAAAGAGTTTTAGAAACTAGTCATCCTCCTGGTTATTATATTCCTGCTGAAGATATTAAGTTAGAACATTTAATAGAGACATCTAAAAAAAGTTATTGTGAATGGAAGGGTTGGTGTCAATATTATGATGTTTCCGTAGGAGATAAATACATAAATAATGCTGCTTGGCGATATATTCAGCCCAGTCCTAATTTTATCTCAATTCAAGAATATTACAGTTTTTATGTCAGTTTAATGGATGCTTGCTATGTGAATGATGAATTAGTTAAAGCCCAAACAGGTGGTTTTTACGGAGGGTGGATTACTACTGATATTGTTGGACCATTTAAAGGTGAACCAGGAACTATGTGGTGGTAATAAGTTTCGTAATTAGATACCTATCTTTTTAAAAAAAAATCCGGTATCTAAATAGGGCTTGCTGAATAAAGCTATAACCGTTTATTAATAGGGGTTTCGCGG
>NZ_PGEM01000066.1 GCF_002934005.1 Cuspidothrix issatschenkoi CHARLIE-1
GCCTTGTCACCCGTTAAGGTCTGAATCAGGATATCCAGGATTAAAGGATATCCAGGATGTTTAACTATGGTTGGGCTGATGAGTTTTTGGGGATGTTTGATATCTGTTTTTCTTTACTATATATGGCGACACAGATTCCCACTATAATTTAATGATAGGGTAAATTCAGAAATTTGTCAAGGGGTAGTTAAGGATAATCTTGACAATTTGGAGATTATAAAAATCCTGGACATCCTTAGAGGATGTCTGATAAGTGTCATATTTGATCGAGATCCCCCCTTACCCCCCTTAATAAGGGGGGAATAAATTTATCAAAGTCCCCCTTTATAAGGGGGATTTAGGGGGATCTACAAGTGTTGGATACCACATAAAAAAGTTTTCAGACATCCTCTTACATCCTGGGTATCCTGATTCTGACAAAAGAATTTTTGGGGTATTATTGGGAGTGTTTTAATTTGAGTTTAAATTTCTAATTTAATGGATATTAACCAACAAAAAGAACAATTTAGCATCACTTATGTTAGAGCGATTGCCGCTGTATCAGGTTATTCTATATACAGACCAGAAATAGACAATGATAGTGTAGATTTAGGTATACTTAGCAGAGGTGGAACAGGTAAAATCTTTTCTCCCAGACTGGAATTACAACTTAAATGTACTGCTAGAGATGTTCTTGAAGAAAACTCTATTAAATATCCCCTAATTATCAAAAATTATCATGATTTAAGAATAAATTCTCTTGTTCCGAGAATTTTAGTAGTTGTCTTAGTTCCTGAAAAAATCACAGACTGGATAAAACAAAAAGAAGGGGAACTGTGTCTGAGATATTGTGCTTACTGGGTTTCATTACACGGGATGCCAAATACCACAAATACAACAAATGTTACTATTGAAATACCTCGTAGTAATCAGTTTACACCAGATGCACTACAAACCATCATGCAACGGATTAGTTTTGGAGAATTGCCATGAAAGTTACCATCAAAGATAGTCAAACACTCAAAACAGTTCAACCTGATGTGATACAAGCACACCTCCAAGCTACAGGATGGCAGGAAACAGGAAGAATTTATAATGATGCTGGGGCAATTTGGCGTTTAAAAAAAGATACCGTAGATGAATATGAAATTTTGCTACCTCTTCAACATAATTTAGGAGATTATGCCCAAAGAATTAGCGATATTTTAAAAACATTAGAGATAGTAGAAAATAGAGATCAATTTGATATTTTAAGCGAATTTATCACTAATTATCCTAACTTTACTGTTCAAGGTGTTGTCATGCAAATCTCTACTCCAGAAATTGATAAACTGAGAGGAGAAATTACATTATTAGGTGCAGTGTTTGAGAAATTACAAGAGATTAAAACAGTTCTAGGTAATCAGGATTATATCTTAGCTATTAAGGCTTATCAAGAACGGTTGCAAATTCACTGTATGGGTGATTTAGTGAAAGAAGATAATCATTTTATTCTCAAAAATGCGAAGAATTTACAAATTGATGGATGACACCAATCAAGAACTAGAAATAATCATCCTTTATGATATAGGACTTACGCAAAATAGAGCGAAAGTAGGGGTAATTCATGAATTACCCCTACGAAATAATCAGGGTTTCAGTTACATCTTGCGTAAGTCCTATGATACTGTAGAATCACTCACACTAACACCTGAAGAATTAGGTTATCCGGCTGATTTTTTCCGAGAAACCGCAGGAAAATGGGAAGGAGAACCTTTAATTAGAGGAGAGCAAGGTGTGTGTGATCATAGAAATTGGGATTTATTATGATTTATTTACTGGATACTAATACCTATTTAATTTGTATAATTATTGCGGGCAAGACTTGTACTGAGTTTGCCGTTCGCGTAGCGTGGCGTTAGCCATAGTATGCCCGCACTACAAAAAATAACAATATTAGGATTATTGGATCTAGCTGCGTAACAGCTTATTTAGAAATTCCCTAAGATCCCCGACTTCTCTAAGAAGTCGGGGATCTGATTCTCAACTTACTTATTAATTTCTAATGATTTTATCATCTCTTCCACCGTTGGTAAAAACCGCTCATAATCTTTTTCTGATGTGGTGTAGGTAATGCGATAGGCAGTAGTTCCTCTTAACGTTAGTAAATACATATTTTTGATTTTTTCACCATCATCTTTTTTAGCAGTAACAACGATGATTTTACCTGGTTTATTGGCAATAATAGTATCATCTTGTTTAATTATATCTGCCATATCTAAGGATACTTCCAAATCCTTAACTTCTGATGTTTGGTAATTATCTAAATTCTGTAAATATTCAAAAACATTAATAATCAACTTGGCCTTTTGATCAGGTTGAATAAATGTTACTATTTTACCGTAAGGATCTTCTGAATCATCCCGTCTCCAACATTGAGGATATGCAATATTTACTTGATGTCCCTCATGAGAATATGGTGATGTTGATCCTCCACATTCAGGAAGAGGACGTTTAATAAACAAAAATATTGCTAATCCTGTAACTAGTAAAAAACTACCTATAATTATCCACCATAAATTTAATTTATTACCACCACCTCTTAAATCTTTTAAGACTTCTTGTACTGTTTGATAACGTTCCGTAGGATCATCACTGACCATTTTATCTAAAATATTGGCCAATTTATGACTAACTTTGTCACTACTTCGCCAAATTATTTTTTTTGTAATACTATCTTTTTCTAAATTTGCAGCATTAATTCCTGTTAATGCTTGAATACCAATGATTCCTATAGAATAAATATCACTATTCAGTTGTGGTCTTTTTAGTAGTTGTTCTGGTGCCATGTATACAGGAGTACCGATAATTGTTTGTACTGGATCTCCTACTTGTTTAACAGCACCAAAATCAATAATCACAATTTTATTATCTTTGGTTCTTCTTCTAATATTACTAGGTTTTAAATCTCGATGAATGATATTATGTTGATGAATTATTGCTAATACTTCCAGAATATCTATTAATAATTGAATGACAAAATTTTCCTGAATGGGAACACCAGGATGTTTTGATAATTCCTCTGTTAAATCATGTCCTTCAATGTATTCTTGAATGATGAAAAAATCTTGATTTTCTTGAATATAGGCTAAAAGTGTGGGAATTTGATCATGTTTAGGAAACTTTTGTAATGTTTCAGCTTCTCTGGCAAATAACTCTGTAGCTTTTTTTAATACTTCTGAATTTGTACTTGATGGGGTAAAACGCTTAACTATGCAACGATATCCGGGTAAGTCGTTATCTTTTGCTAAATAAGTAGTACCAAATGCACCTTGCCCTAAAAGGCTGATAATTTGATAGCGTCCTTTAATGATTTTGCCGATCACTGTGTTAACCCTGCTAACCTGTGTTGGATGTCTTTAATATCAGGACTTACGCAAAACATCACGAAAGTAGGGGTAATTCATGAATTACCCCTACGAAAGAATCAGGTTTTTGATTGCTTTGTGCGTAAGTCCTAAATATATCTTTGGATTAAGGTTATTGGTAAATCAAGCAAATATTTTAATATTTGTGTATTTCAGATGACTTCCTCTACTCAGGGTGATATAGCAGTCGCCAGGAAGGTTAGGACATAAATTTAGGGGATGGGCGAAGCATTCGGGCAAAAAATATCAGGGTAAGAGCCATAAATTATCTGCCCGAATGCTTCGCCCCTACTGTCCTAACCGATGTGGCGGTTGCTATAATTGCTGTTTATTGACAATAAGTTTTGAGTCCATTTTTAAGAAATTACCCAATAGTCGTAGCCGTAGGGTGCGTCAGACATTATAAATTATGTAAATAACCAGATTGTTGATATCTGACACACCTTTTAAGAAATTACCCGATAGATGGTAGAATCTGTCGGTTAAATATTCTCAGACGTTTACTCTGCAAGGGTTAATTAACGGTTTATAGGTATTATTCGTGACTGAACAAAAACAAGATCAAAAACCTGGTCGTTCTTTTGCTGGCATTGCTGGTATTGTAGCCGCAGCAACATTAATTAGTAAAGTATTTGGTTTAATTAGACAGCAAATAATCGCGGCTGCCTTTGGTGTGGGTGCGGCGGCCACAGCTTATAGTTATGCTTATATTATTCCTGGATTTCTGTTGATTTTACTTGGTGGTGTCAATGGGCCTTTACATAGTGCCATTGTCAGTGTTTTGGCTAAACATAAGCAAGAAGAATCTGCACCTATTGTAGAAACAATTACAACTCTTGTCGGTGGGTTGTTGCTGGTGGTGACAGTTGCCCAAATTTTTTGTGCTGAGTATATTGTTGATATAGTTGGTCATGGCTTAGAAGCAACTACAAGAGCGATCGCTATCCGTCAAATCCAAATCATGTCCCCTTTAGCCTTATTTGCTGGTTTAATTGGGATTGGTTTTGGAACTTTAAATGCAGCAAATCAATATTGGTTGTTATCCATTAGTCCTTTATTATCAAGTATTACCGTTATCATCGGTATTGGTATTTTAGCCCTCCAATATGGTAAAGCAATTATTAGTCCTGAATATGCTTTCATCGGGGGTATGGTATTAGCTTGGGGGACATTAGCGGGGGGAATTTTGCAATGGTTAGTCCAGTCAATTGTCCAATGGCGCTTAGGTTTAGGAACATTACGGTTAAGATTTAATTTTAAATCTCCTGGAGTCCAAGAAGTAATTAAAATCATGACTCCAGCGACAATATCATCAGGAATGATGCCCATTAATGTTGCTACTGATCTTTATTTTGCCAGTCCTATTCCTGGGGCAGCCGCAGGTTTTAACTATGCCAATCTTTTAGTACAAACTCCCTTGGGTATTATTTCTAATATTATTTTACTGCCTTTATTACCCACATTTGCTAAACTTGCTGGTCCGGAAAATTGGGAAGAACTAAAATTACGTATTCGTCAAGGACTTTTATTAACTGCCGTTACCATGTTACCTTTAGGGGCTTTAATGGTATCTTTATCCGTGCCAATTGTGGAGATAGTTTATCAACGGGGGGCATTTAAACAAGAAGCCACTCAGTTAGTATCTTCTCTCCTAATTGCCTATGGAATTGGGATGTTTGTCTATTTAGGCAGGGATGTTTTAGTCAGGGTATTTTATGCTTTAGGTGATGGACAAACACCATTTAAAATTAGTACATTTAATATTGTTCTCAATGCTGTATTAGATTTATTATTGGTTGAACCTTTTGGTGCGCCTGGGTTAGTTTTAGCTACAGTTGGAGTTAATTGTAGTTCAATGTTGATGTTGTTATTCTTACTCAACCGCAAACTTAATGGTTTACCTTGGCGAGAATGGGTACTCCCAATTTTCGGTTTAACTATTGGTAGTATTGTCTCTGGTGTAGCTAGTTTTGGAACTTTAATGGTTTCCCAGCAAATGCTAGGTAAACAGAATTTAATTAGTTTACTAATAGAATTATCTATATCGGCTTTAGTAGGAATTGGGGTATTTGCCCTCCTTGCTTCCAAAATGAATATTCCAGAGGTGAATATGTTTGTGATGAAGATGGGACAAAAGTTTTTGAAGAAATAAATTACAGCAGGAGTTCAGGAACAAGAAAAATCCTCCTGCTTCTACTTCATCAAGTACCCAAAGCCCATCTATTGCAAATTGATCTACTACTAAAACATAGTAAATCTCATGGAGTCACAGGCAAGATGCCCACAAAATTGGATAATTTATTTTTTGTGTTCCCTAATTGAAGTTTTGCATACGTGCAAGAGCCTCTATTTTAATTAGTTTATCTTTGGCCAATCCTTCTAGTTCATTGATATGCAACCAACCCTCATTAAGCAATCTAGCAAAGACAAATATCAAAACTGAATAACGGTAATCATACTTACCATCTAATTCGTGCCTCCTGGCGCTCAAGAAATCGTGTAATTCCCATAGATGATTCAGATCGGAAATTACACTTGCTTGTTGACAAACTTCTTTAATTAAAGTATTGACTTCCCGAATATAAGCTTGATCAAATGCTTTCCTAGCTACATTTTTCTCTGTATTAGACCATTCTACTTCATTCACTTGTACCATTCTCCGATATTTACTGAAAACAAATAAGCGCTCTCCAATAAAGAGCGCTTAGATCATGATTTAGTTTTTCAAAAGCACTTTAGCGAATCAGATTTAACAGTTCTTTGGGAGATGCTAGTAAATCAATTGCTACAAAGAAAATTTTGCCTTCAGGATTGAGCAAAAATCTCCAAGCCATATTCATTCCTACCGCAGCACCAAACCAAGGAGTTTGTACTTTACCAGTGACTTTTATCTGAGTAAAACCCTCTTCTGCTGCTTCGGAAACTCCTCGTTCTGGAAGTAAATTAAGGTTCTGACATTCTTCTTTGAAAAATCTCAGAATTGCATCTTTACCAATGATTGGTTTTTGGAAAGGAGGTTGCAAAGCACCATCATTTGCGAATAACTGAATCAGACTACCAAAATCATTGGCATTCATGTTATTCATGTAACTTAATACTACTGGATTAGTAACACCTTCAATAGAAACCTGACTTCGTTGTGATATTTCCTTGGGTGCAACAATAGGTTCACTAACTCTAGTGTAGTCGCCTAACTTGTTGATGTCATAACCCATATCAACTACAGAACTGCGTAAAACAGTAATTTGTTGACCTTGATCTAGTTCTCTAACCGCTTGCAAAACTGCTTGAGCGTTAGCAGAAAGTTGATAATTCGCGGGGATGGGAGTAACGATACCTTGATCCATCCATTGTCCAAGTTGATACCAAAAGCCTAGTTTGATATTGGCAGACCAAGCAGCATAGGTGCGACAAATCCGGGTATCGGACTGATTAGCTAAATCACACATTACTTGTGATTGTTCATCAAAAGTCATATTCCGAATTTCATTTAATGTTGGTTCTGCAAATTGCATACTAGCAGCACCAGGAGCAGCTATGGTGATTGTTTTACCCATTTCTAGATAAGCAAACCAAGTCCATGCTAATTGATCCTCTACACTAAGCTGCTTAAATCTAGCAATAGTCGCGGGTACAGCGTCAGCAGATAAGGTTTTGGGGAAAATACTCCGGGCTGAGTCAATGGTAATGGACATTATGTGTAAACCTTCGGTGTTTAGATTAAATTTGTAACTGGCGAAAATATGGTAAGGTACGAAACCTGGATAATTAAGCTTTTGTGTACCCTGTTACAATATCACAAAAGTTTACAATAGTTAACAAATATTTTCATCATTAATTCTTATCAATACCATAATCAAACAAGAGTTACTAAGCGGAGTAATATACAATAGGGTTTGTTTATAACCTAAAAGCAAGTCAGGGATACTTATTATTAACGATTGTGAATAAATAATAAAACCCTCTCAGGGCTAAGGCCGTACTCGTCGTTGATTTTTCTGTCACAACTGGTGCAAGGGACAACAATATGACCCAGCATCTATCGGAAAACTCAATTCCGGGCTAAACTTATCATTTAGCAGTGCTTTTTCATTCCCATACTGATATCCAATTTTACAAAAGGTTATGGACAAAAGTCCAATAGATGGCAGTAGTATCCTCCTCTAAGCTGGTGAGAAAGCCTCCCAGCGCGGGGGAGACTTTAGGAGATTTTAATTATGCTTACCCAGGAAATTCGCAATTCCTTAGATATTGCTGACTTAAATCAGCTTAAATATAATCTTAATTGTTTGCAACCTGTAGATGTGGGGGAGTACATCAGCCAATTGCCTGAAAAACAAAGGGCGATCGCTTTTCGATTACTCAATAAAGATCAAGCAATAGATGTATTTGAATATTTACCCACAGAAGTACAGGAAGAACTGATTAATTCCCTCCATGATGCCCAGGTAGTCCATTTAGTTGAAGAAATGAGTCCCGATGAACGGGCGGAATTATTCGATGAACTGCCAGCAGGAGTAGTCAAACGCCTATTACAACAACTCAGCCCCGAACAAAGACAAGCCACATCCACCATTCTCGGCTATCCAGAAGGGACTGCGGGACGGGTAATGACCACAGAATACGTCCGGTTGCGGCGAGGCTTAACTGTAGGTGAAGCCCTCAGTAAAATCCGCCTACAGGATGAGGATAAGGAAACAATTTACTACGCCTATGTTACGGATGATAATCGCACTTTAGTCAGTGTTGTTTCTTTGCGTCAGCTATTATTTACCTTTCCCGATGTATTAATTAAAGATATTGCCAGTCCCCATGTTGTGAAGGTAAGAACAGAAACCCCACAGGAAGAAGTTGCCCGCATCATGCAGCGTTATGATTTAATCGCTATGCCTGTAGTGGATAGAGAAGATCGGTTAGTCGGTATTATTACGATTGATGATGTAGTAGATATTTTAGAAGAAGAAGCCACAGAAGATATCCAAAAATTGGCAGGGGTGAGTGGGGATGAAGAAGCTTTATCTCCTGCACATATCACCATTCGCAAACGCTTACCTTGGTTATTGGGGATTATGGGATTATATATTGGTGCGGCCAGTGCGATCGCTCCCTTTCAACAAGTCATCGCTGCTGTACCTGTCCTCGCTGTGATTATGCCCATATTTTCTAACACTGGGGGAACTGTAGGTATACAAGCCTTAACCGTAACTATTCGGAGTTTAGGCGTAGGGGAAGTTACACCGGGAGACACCGCAAAAATCCTCCGCAAAGAACTGTTAGCAGGTTTAGGTACAGCCTTAGCATTAGGAATGACAATGATCGCCCTTTCCTTAATTTGGGCTAAACCCCAGGAAAGATGGGTAGCTTTAATTGCCGGTGCAGTCATGGCTACTAATACAATGGTAGCGGTTACTTTAGGAACTTTGTTACCAATGGGTTTAAAACGGTGGAAATTAGATCCCGCTTTAATGAGTGGTCCGCTAGTCACAACCATGTTAGATACCATCGGTTTTTTAACCTTTCTGAGTATGATTTCTCTGGCGTTAAATGTATTTCATTTACAAACATGAAATATAATTTTCAGCATCAGATATTGGGTAGATGGGGTTAACGTTAGAGGGTGTCTGATAAGTGTCATATTTGATCGAGATCCCCCCTTACCCCCCTTAATAAGGGGGGAATAAATCTATCAAAGTCCCCCTTTATAAGGGGGATTTAGGGGGATCTACAAGTGTTGAATACCACAGAAAAAAGTTTTCAGACATCCTCTTAGGAAACCCAACATTTTCAAGCATTTGTTGGGTTGCGCTGTTGCTTAACCCAACCTACAAACCCTAATTAATATCAGAAGTTGGGGATATGGATAAAGCGATTTTATTGAGAACTTTCTATAATTTCAATTTCCTCTGCTGTTAAATTATATAGTTGATAAACCATTTGATCAATTTTTGTTTCTAATGCGGTTGTATCTGCATTGGGATCTGATTTTTTAACAGCAAGAATGTTATTAACTAATCCTGATAAAATTTCTTGTATATCTACATCAATAACTTTAGGAATAGGGATTCTGGAAGTTGTGGTATTATCAAAGTGCATAGTTCTGATAGATTTGGCAAAAATAAATCTATAAATATACCAATTAATGCAATTAGAATGCAGAATACTCCAAATTAACTCAGGATTGAAATTTCCATTTAACTGAATTTGATTAATAGTATCAGCTAAAATATAATCATTTCTGTTGGGAATGGCCGCAGTTATTTTGATATGATCATTAGGATTTTCAATATGGGCTATTATATTTTGTACTAATAGGGAATTTTGATGAATAAATGCTTTATTTTCATTGACATTTTCTAAATAGATCTTACCCTTAATACCTTTAATTCCATATTTTTGTACTTCAGCACCACCAATAACATCTCTATCACCCTGATCAGAAATTAAATTCTGAATCATAGCACCTCTTTGATTTGTAGATATATCATTTAAGGTTTGACAAGTTGCTAAAATTTTTAAACCTATATTTATTTCTTCTATACTTAATCCATTAGGTAAAAAATTAAATCTTTTAACTAAATCTTTATCTAAATAACATTGAAATATAATTTCACAATTAGCTGCTGTAACTTTATGTGAACTATAAGTTAGGGTTTCGGATATCTTAGTTAAAATGAAAATACATACTTCTAGTTTTACATCTGGCCAAACTTTACCCCCGTCAGCTAAACTAATTAAATTATTAACAGTAAATTGTCTAATTTTCTCATAATTAGAAGCAAATGTATATGATTTGGGAATTATATAGGATTGATATCCATGCTGGTGTAATAAATCCCATCCTTTTTTAATAAATAAAATCGCTGTTTCTGTGGTATTAAATTCATATATTTGATTTAAGATTGCTTTTTCTATTTTGCTCAATTGTACTCCATAGGGAGGATTACCAATAACCACATCAAAACCAACAAAAACACCCTCATCATTTAACACTTCAGGAAATTCAAAACGCCATTCAAAAGCATTTTCATAAATTTTACCACCTTCTATATCCTCAATCTCAACCCGTAACTTATCCATCTCATTATTTAACTTAGCAATTTTTTTCTCCCGCTTAGTTTTCTCAGCTTTAGTTTCTGGAATCAGAAAAGTTTGATTCTCCAAATTCTCAACCTCACCCTCTAGCTTTCTTAACTTAGTTTTATTTGGATCACTTAATCCCAATGTAGTTTTAAAATTACCCTTAATTTCCTGAATTAATCTTTCCATTTTCCGCTTTTGCTCCTTATTCTCAGCATTGCGGTAAGTTTTCACAGCATTTTTATAATCTTCTATAGTGTATTTCTTCTTACTTAAAGCAACTTGCAAATTAGCATCTAACGAAAAACGACTAATTAAAGAATTACCACATTTAATATTAATATCAATATTGGGTAAAGTCTCCAATTCAGTGTAATTACTATCGGTTTTATAATAAGCATTTTTTAAAAGTTCAATCCACAAACGCAACCGACAGATTTTTACAGAATTGGGGTTAATATCCACACCAAATAAACAACTTTCAATAATCGTTTGCTTCTCATGAAATAGAGTTTCCTGTACTCGTTGACTTTCCTGATTTTTCGGGTTATACTCAAATAATAAACCATCCTCATCAGTCACAACTAACTCATCATTAGCAACCTCAAAACTATATTCCTTTAATCTCTTACCTTGTCTATCCAGTAAAATTTTTAACTCACTTTTAATCGCAATAATTTCATTTAAAGCAGAAACTAAAAAATGTCCTGAACCCACAGCAGGATCACATATTTTCAAACCATTAATAATATCATTAGCTGCTTTTTTATCCTCTATTTTATCATATAAATTATCAATAGTTTCACAATTCCAACCTTTAACATCATTAAACTTTTGGATAACCGCTCTTCTAATGGTTTCCCGACACATATACATAGTAATAAAACCGGGAGTAAAGAAAGAACCATCTTTATAACCATTAATTTTCTCGAAAATCAAACCCAACACAGAAGCATTAATTAACCTTTTATTATCTTCCTGAATTTCTTCCCCGGTGTCACTACTAAAATTGTAAGCATTGAGAAAAGCGAACAGATATTCTAAGGTATTAATTTCTCCAGTCAGTTTTTTACCGTTATTGTCTTTTAAAATAGTACCAGTAAAAATGGGTAATTTCTCATTTCTCAAATTGCTAATACAAATAGTTTCTTGTTCAATGTCTGTCGGTTCAAACAAAGAACTATTCAAATAAGGAACATGAGCAAATCTTTCTTGTAATTTTTTTTGTAAATTCTGACTTCTTTCCTGTGGTTTACGAGCTAATACACTAAAAAATAGACTATTGAGATCATCATAATTTGTAACTTTTTGTAAATTCAAAAATCCCCAAGACGGATCATTTTTATGATATCTAATTAATTGAGCTTCTAATAATTTTAAAAACAATATTCTATTTATCCAAGTAATTGCTAATTCTAAACCTAGATTAAAAAGTTGTTCTTGATAAGTTTCTCCAAATAGTTCCGGTTTTTCTAAACGAGAGATTTTATCTAAACTATCAACTTGGGAAATAGCATTTTCTATTAATGAACCCATATTTCTATCATGTTCTTTTTGACGTTGAATCAGCTTTTTACCACCTTCCTTAGTTTCTACCAAACCGATAATATGTAGTAATTCACTGTAAAAACCTTTATCAAGAGTATTACTATCATTAGTAAAAGGTAATTTTAATAAGTTCATTTTTTCACACCTTGATATTGATGAAATTTAGCAATATAGGGAACAGAGAACAGAAAAGAAGAAATCAAGGTATACTGAGTTTGTTAAAAAATCAAATAGGAGTCCTATATCATAGATGAAAGTAATTTTTAATCACCGGGACTTTATTCAAAAATAACCAACCTCCAAAACATTACTCTCATCTAAACCTTCATTATTTAAAAGGTTACGAATATTATTAATAAGATGCTGAAAAACTTCAATTCTAAATGGATTATTTTCTAAGTATTGAATATAATAATCTCGATAATCTAAACGACCTTGATAAGTGGCGAAATGTGTTCTAATATTAGAATTAATTCTTTTGGCTTTTCTTAACAAAATGACTTCATCAATATCTGTGGGAGCAGTGCTAATGGGAGACATATCTAACCATTCACATACTAGAAAATATTTTGCTCCAGGAACTGCGGTTTTGACATCATGTGCGGTTGCACATCCTTCTTGAAACATGGTTTTATCAAGATTGGTTTTACATTCTACAGCAATATAAGCCAGATTAGTAATTATACTTTTTTCTTGTGTAAAATCTGGAAAATGAGATGCTTTTAAATAGAGTTTTCTAGTAATTGCAAAATCTTGGTTTTTGCTTCTAATACTTAAACCACCTCCTAAAGCTGGAATTGTTAAACTAGACTCAAAATAAACAGAAGAAAATGCTTTAATAGGTCCAACCTCGGCATCTAATTTTTCTATTTCTGGTATAATAATGGGATTAATCAGATATGGTAAAAATTCCTCAATTATCGTATTATCTAATTTTAATTGCCCCTTTTGTCTATATAAAAAATCATTAGGACTATCAAAAATTAATTTGATATCTATATAATTTTTGTAATCAATCAACAAGTTTAATAGAGTATTGAACATTTGTTCTGATGTCACTTGAGATATTATAGCTTGTCTTAAATTGTTAATCCATGTTTCATAAATGTCCATTGCTTCAGTAACTCTAGGTTTATCATTAACTGGAAGTTTAGAATTATCCAGTAAAGCTTTTAGTTTTTCAAAATGTGGGGTAGAATAAGTTTTCATAACTTAAAAAGTTAATCTTAGTTAATCTTGGGTAACGTTATTGTCAGCTTTAAATATAGGTGATTTTTGTACCAAATTAGCACGGTTTTTAGCATTAATTATTTCTTCATAAATATCTCCTTCTATATTTTCTAAAGCTGTTGTTAAAAACTCCTTTGCTAATTCTATCGCTAAAGTGTCATCTGCTATGTGAGGATTTTTTTCAGGGACTAAATGTAAAATATCTTCATAAATTATTTTACCAAATTTATTTTTAAATTTTCTTTCTTGAATTAAATCAATTTTAAAACCCGCACCTTGAACAGCTAAATTAGCTAATAATGTACCATTTTTAAAAGGTACACCACGTATATTTGATTCTCTGCCAATTACAATAATTACTCTACCATCTTGTTTAATTAATCTGTGAATTTCTTTCAACACATCCAGTATATCTAGAGCGTATTGAATAACAGTTAAAAACCTATTTTGACGATGTTTCCTATTAGCACCTATTTCTGATTTCGCTACTGTTAGTAAATTCCAACCTAACATTTCCATTGTTATACGATTGTTTTGATGATAATTAAATACATTAATATATGGAGGAGATGTGATCACGATATCTATGCTATTATCTGATAAAGGAATATTTCTAGCATCTTGATGAATAACTTGACAGGGATGAGGAGAATAGGGCAGAGATTTAATAATATTGATATGCTTTTGTAATGCTTTTTTAAAGGTGATTAATTCTCTTGGTTGATTTTGTTGATGGTAGTTAATAATTGCATTGATCAGTAAATTTTTTAATATCTGTTCATTATCACATTCTTGTAAGATTTTAATAATAAAATTTTCTTCGATTTCTTGTTTATCTAAAGATGTTTGTTTTTCAGAAAAGCCATAAAAAAATAAATCTCCTGCAAAGGGTAATAAATGTTTATCAATAATTTCCTCAGCTAATTTAATTAATTTTTGTCTTTTGGTGGGTTCTATATTGACAAAATGAGCAGTTTTAGCCATTTCTACAGCAGCAGGATTTATTTCAGTACCATAACAAGATAAACCTTGACGTGCAGCTTCAAATAAGGTTGTTCCACTACCTGCAAATGGGTCTAAGACGACATCATTAGGATGAGCATAAACTTTGAGAAATAGTTCTATTAACTCAGGTGAAAATTGACCTCTCCAGGGTAAAATACTTGTTCTATTTTTATTTTGCAAGTCTAATTGTTCTGGAGAAAGGGATTTACAATTATTAGAAATTGTTTGCACTTGACTAAAGATATCAATTATGGAAATGACTGATGTTAACAATGGTTTATTCTCCTATTTTATTCACTATTTGTTATCGAGGAAATATTTAATAAAATCCTGATTTATTTATTGTCAGAATCAGGATACCCAGGATTTAAGGATGTACAGGATATTATACCATTTTACGAACATCCTGATATTGATTAATTAATCCTAGGGGTAAGGTGCATTGCGCTTTACCCCTACCCGCTAGAACTTTCGATAATTTCAATTTCCTCTGCTGTTAAATTATATAGTTGATAAACCATTTGATCAATTTCTGCTTCTAATGCGGTTGTATCTGCATTGGGATCTGATTTTTTAGCGTTGAGGATTTGATTAACAAGTTGAATAAATGGTTTTTGTAAAGTTGAACTAACTATTTTAATTGGTAAGTTCTCAAAATATTGTTTCGTGCAGGTAATATATCCACCTCTAAATTTATTACTTTCTCTATATAAAACAAAAAATAGCATCTTTGAATTTAATAAAGATAGTAAAAATCTCTTATCAATAGATTGATTTTTAATAGAAATACTAAATCCACCACCAGCCATGAGAGTATATTTACCATCTTGAGGAGTTAACGTAAAAATACCTTTATCTGCTAATAATGGGATTAATATATCTGATTTATTGTGATTGTTGAGACTCCTAGCTGCGCTATAAGCATACCATTTTTTAATTTGTTTTCTTTCTTCAAGTTTTGTTTTATGATTAAGCAAATATTGATAAGTTTTTGGATATTCTTGTTTGAATGTATCTTCATCTAAAAGATGATACTTTTCAGTATTAGTAAAATAAGGAAAAATCAGATAAGTATTAATATTATTTCTAAATAGATAACGGCTAAAATGTGTTGCATAAATTGGTTTAATTAAAATATCATTTTCTAATTCAATATATTCTCCATACCCATTGATAAATCCCTCATTTTCTTGAGTTAAAGTAAATATATTATCATTACCTGTACTCGAACCTCTACAAATATCACAGGGTAAATCTTTGAGTTGAGCAGAATTATTTTTAATTTTTTCTACTAGTTTAATACTGGTATTACTGTCAAATACCCAAGTTTTACCAAGAAGATCAGAATAGGAAATATTATTTTTGACATATTCTTGATTAAGAACTTTAGATGGTTGAGTTCTGCAAAAAGACAATGATGATTTTTCAAATTTATTAATAAAAACTATACAGGTATAGGTTGTCGCAGTATCAAATACCTGATGATCTTCAAAATCAATAATTTCATAAATTAATTTATTTTCAAGTAAATACTGACGAATCAGTTTACCATAATCCGTTGTTAAAAATTTACTAGGTATAATAAAAGATGAATTTGAACAGCTACTTGTCAGCGAGTTAATTCTTTCTAGGAATAGAATATAAATATCAAATGTTCCCTGTTTGGCTGATTTAAAGTTATTACGATAATAGTCAACTACATTTTTATCGGTTTTGTTTAAATCTTGAATCGAAATATAAGGAGGATTTCCAATTATAACATCAAAACCAATAAAAGCACCTTGATCGTTCAACACTTCAGGGAACTCGAAACGCCATTCAAAAGCATTGTTGTAAATTTTACCAGTTTCTATTTCTGCAATTTCTATCTTTAATTTATGAATTTCATTCTTTAATTGAATAATCTTTATTTCCTTTTCTTTCTCATCTTTTTTTGTTTTCTCAAATAATTCTAACTCTTGTTGATTTTCTAGGCTATTTAGTTCTGCTTCTAACTTATCTAACTTTGTTTTTTTGGGTTTATAACCTATTTCTTTCAAAGAATCATTAAAATTTTTCTTGATTTTAATAACTTCTTGTTCTGCTATTTTCTTATCTTCCCTACTCTTTGCATTGAAATAATTTCGTACAGCACCTTTATATTTTTCAATATCAGATTGACTTTTCTTTGAGATTAAAATTGTTTTTAAATCTGTATCTACTCCAAAACGACTAATTAAAGAATTACCACATTTAATATTAATATCAATATTGGGTAAAGTCTCCAATTCAGTGTAATTACTATCGGTTTTATAATAAGCATTTTTTAAAAGTTCAATCCACAAACGCAACCGACAGATTTTTACAGAATTGGGGTTAATATCCACACCAAATAAACAACTTTCAATAATCGTTTGTTTCTCATGAAATAGAGTTTCCTGTACTCGTTGACTTTCCTGGTTTTTCGGGTTATACTCGAATAATAAACCATCCTCATCAGTCACAACTAACTCATCATTAGCAACCTCAAAACTATATTCCTTTAATCTCTTACCTTGTCTATCCAGTAAAATTTTTAACTCACTTTTAATCGCAATAATTTCATTTAAAGCAGAAACTAAAAAATGTCCTGAACCCACAGCAGGATCACATATTTTCAAACCATTAATAATATCATTAGCTGCTTTTTTATCCTCTATTTTATCATATAAATCATCAATAGTTTCACAATTCCAACCTTTAACATCATTAAACTTTTGGATAACTGCTCTTCTAATGGTTTCCCGACACATATACATAGTAATAAAACCGGGAGTAAAGAAAGAACCATCTTTATAACCATTAATTTTCTCAAAAATCAAACCCAATACAGAAGCATTAATTAACCTTTTATTCTCTTCCTGAATTTCTTCCCCGGTGTCACTACTAAAATTGTAAGCATTGAGAAAAGCGAACAGATATTCTAAGGTATTAATTTCTCCAGTCAGTTTTTTACCGTTATTGTCTTTTAAAATAGTACCAGTAAAAATGGGTAATTTCTCATTTCTCAAATTGCTAATACAAATAGTTTCTTGTTCAATGTCTGTCGGTTCAAACAAAGAACTATTCAAATAAGGAACATGAGCAAATCTTTCTTGTAATTTTTTTTGTAAATTCTGACTTCTTTCCTGTGGTTTACGAGCTAATACACTAAAAAATAGACTATTGAGATCATCATAATTTGTAACTTTTTGTAAATTCAAAAATCCCCAAGACGGATCATTTTTATGATATCTAATTAATTGAGCTTCTAATAATTTTAAAAACAATATTCTATTCATCCAAGTAATTGCTAATTCTAAACCTAAATTAAAAAGTTGCTCTTCATAGTTTTCTCCAAATAGTTCCGGTTTTTCCAACCGAGAAATTTTATCTAAACTATCAACTTGGGAAATGGCATTTTCTATTAATGAACCAATATTTCTATCATGTTCTTTTTGACGTTGAATCAGCTTTTTACCACCTTCCTTAGTTTCTACCAAACCGATAATATGTAGTAATTCACTGTAAAAACCCTTATCAAGAGTATTACTATCATTAGTAAAAGGTAATTTTAATAAGTTCATTTTTTCACACCTTGATATTGATTAAATTTAGTTTAACCAAAGCTAAATTATTCAGCAATATTTACAGATAAATTTAGCTTGTTTTTTTTACAAATCTTATAATTTGTTAGGACACCATTTAATTTTAGCCTTAAATTGTCAGAATCAGATATTGCGTAGGTTGGGTTGACGTTAGGAAACCCAACATTTTTAAACTAATAAATATCAGAAGTTAGGGATATGAATAAGGTGATATTATCTAGAACTTTCGATAATTTCAATTTCCTCTGCTGTTAAATTATATAGTTGATAAACCATTTGATCAATTTCTGTTTCTAATGCGGTTGTATCTGCATTGGGATCTGATTTTTTAGCGTTGAGGATTTGATTAACCAATGATTCAATATTTTTTTGATATTCTTCATCAGCAATTCTAATAGGTATTGGTGAAATAAACTGCTTATTTGCTTCAAAGAAACCATTATCTTTAGGTTTACCAATTAATTTAAAATAGAAATTTGCAAGCTTAGAATTTAAAATGCCTAATAAATATTTTATATTTACTTCATTTTCATTAATAGGTTTAATACCATTGACGCGCACATTATTTAAGAAAAATTTGCCATCTTCATCAAGGAAACATTGTAAATCTGATACTGTTTGTGCTATACCTATTTTTGATAATGTTTGCTTATCAAGGTTTTTAGGATAATTATATCCATACCATAAATCAGTATTCATTTTATTATTTTCTCGACTTCTTAAAATTGATTCATTTGTTTTTAGATACTCGAAAGCTTTGGGGTAATTACTTTTTAATATATCAAGATTAAGTAAGGTAAAATCATTAATTGTTTGATAAACATGAAGCAAGTATTTATCAGTATTAGGAATTTTATATCGTTTGGCTTCTGTTCCTGAAATAAGTGGTTTCATTATAGAATCTTCAATTTCAACTTCTCTATCTAGTATTTTTGAATAGTATATTCCTGATGAGATTTTTCTTAAATGATAAATATTATCAGCGCTAGTTTGAATCCCCACAAAAATTTGTGCTATTTCACCCAAAGATTTTGAGTTTGATTCTATTTTTCTTTTAATTTTTAAAATATTTTCTTCTCCTAAACTCCAATTGTTTTCATTTAATTGAGCAAATAAAATTCTTGACCATTCTTTAAACTGAAGAACTTGAAATTTATAAGATTCTATTTTTAAATATTGGAAATAATCCTTTTTTTGTTTACTAAATTGTTGACAGGCTGTATAAACAGTTGCGTCAAGAAAAACTTGACTAGAACCAAAATCTAAAAATCTTGATAAATACTTAGATTTAATAATTAAACTTCTTAATGGTTTTCCATACTCATTATAAATCCAAAGAGAAGGCATAATAAAATCAACTAAACCTGAAGAATTTAATAAATCTAATGCTTTTTCTACAAAAAGAAGATAAATATCAAAGTTTCCTTTTCCTGCTGTTTGATAATTTATAGAATAATAATTACAAACTAAGAAATTAGATTTTTTTAAATCCTGTATAGCAATATAAGGAGGATTACCAATAATCACATCAAAACCAACAAAAACACCCTCATCATTTAACACTTCAGGAAATTCAAAACGCCATTCAAAAGCATTTTCATAAATTTTACCACCTTCTATATCCTCAATCTCAACCCGTAACTTATCCATCTCATTATTTAACTTAGCAATTTTTTTCTCCCGCTTAGTTTTCTCGGCTTTAGTTTCTGGAATCAGAAAAGTTTGATTCTCCAAATTCTCAACCTCACCCTCTAGCTTTCTTAACTTAGTTTTATTTGGATCACTTAATCCCAATGTAGTTTTAAAATTACCTTTAATATCATTAATTAATCTTTCCATTTTCCGCTTTTGCTCCTTATTTTCAGCATTGCGGTAAGTTTTCACAGCATTTTTATAATCTTCTATAGTGTATTTCTTCTTACTTAAAGCAACTTGCAAATTAGCATCTAACGAAAAACGACTAATTAAAGAATTACCACATTTAATATTAATATCAATATTGGGTAAAGTCTCCAATTCAGTGTAATTACTATCGGTTTTATAATAAGCATTTTTTAAAAGTTCAATCCACAAACGCAACCGACAGATTTTTACAGAATTGGGGTTAATATCTACACCAAATAAACAACTTTCAATAATCGTTTGCTTCTCATGAAATAGAGTTTCTTGTACTCGTTGACTTTCCTGATTTTTCGGGTTATACTCAAATAATAAACCATCCTCATCAGTCACAACTAACTCATCATTAGCAACCTCAAAACTATATTCCTTTAATCTCTTACCTTGTCTATCCAGTAAAATTTTTAACTCACTTTTAATCGCAATAATTTCATTTAAAGCAGAAACTAAAAAATGTCCTGAACCCACAGCAGGATCACATATTTTCAAACCATTAATAATATCATTAGCTGCTTTTTTATCCTCTATTTTATCATATAAATTATCAATAGTTTCACAATTCCAACCTTTAACATCATTAAACTTTTGGATAACTGCTCTTCTAATGGTTTCCCGACACATATACATAGTAATAAAACCGGGAGTAAAGAAAGAACCATCTTTATAACCATTAATTTTCTCAAAGATTAAACCCAATACAGAAGCATTAATTAACCTTTTATTATCTTCCTGAATTTCTTCCCCGGTGTCACTACTAAAATTGTAAGCATTGAGAAAAGCGAACAGATATTCTAAGGTATTAATTTCTCCAGTCAGTTTTTTACCGTTATTGTCTTTTAAAATAGTACCAGTAAAAATGGGTAATTTCTCATTTCTCAAATTGCTAATACAAATAGTTTCTTGTTCAATGTCCGTCGGTTCAAACAAAGAACTATTCAAATAAGGAACATGAGCAAATCTTTCTTGTAATTTTTTTTGTAAATTCTGACTTCTTTCCTGTGGTTTACGAGCTAATACACTAAAAAATAGACTATTGAGATCATCATAATTATTAACTTTTTGTAAATTCAAAAATCCCCAAGACGGATCATTTTTATGATATCTAATTAATTGAGCTTCTAATAATTTTAAAAACAATATTCTATTCATCCAAGTAATTGCTAATTCTAAACTCAGATTAAAAAGTTGTTCTTCATAGGTTTCTCCAAATAGTTCCGGTTTTTCTAAACGAGAAATTTTATCTAAACTATCAACTTGGGAAATGGCATTTTCTATTAATGAACCAATATTTCTATCATGTTCTTTTTGACGTTGAATCAGCTTTTTACTACCTTCCTTAGTTTCTACCAAACCGATAATATGTAGTAATTCACTGTAAAAACCCTTATCAAGAGTATTACTATCATTAGTAAAAGGTAATTTTAATAAATGTTCTGGAGAAAATAGTTTAAACAGGGAAATTAACTTATGTTCCTCTGGATGTTTACCAGGGTTTAAATATTCCTGATAGTCTCGAATATCAAAATGGGTAAAGGTAATTTTATCAGCAATTTCAGAAATAGCAGGTTGGGCAATTTCCTTATAGAAAAATTCAGTTTTTTTGCTGGTTAATCTCCCTGCTTCAAAATCAGTAAATTGTTTAACTAAAGATTTATTTTCCATAAATAATTTCTCAAAACTCTGAGCATCAAAAATAAACCATTCATAAATATTAGTAGCGATTAAATATTTAATTTCTAAATTTTTTTCTAGAATACGTTCTCGCAAGAAATACAAAACTAATTCCTGAAATGCTTTAGTATTGAGATTATCAACCTTCAACATTTCCCCTTTATTATTTGGTTTTTTAAATTCTAAAATTACCCCCACACTACTTTTAGCATCTTTACCATTATGAATAACTAAATCATTGCGTCCCTTGGTATTAATAAAATTATTTGCACTATAAAAAGTATTTTTTAAAAAATCCACAATAAGATTTTTATGAAATTCCTCAGATTCCGATTTATTGATTTTATCAAGTAGATTTTGCAGATGAGTTTTAAAATTTTCAATGTCATTTCTAAAGGGGTTAATTTTCAGGAATGCTTTATTTAAAGCTACTCTAGGTTGTAATTTCTGTGGGTTCATTTTTTCACACCTTGATATTTATGGTAGTTTTTATTGATTTCTATTCGTCATAAGGATCTGATATTTTCCTATATCATCCCGCTTATGCAGAAACATTAAGTAACTTGAATAAAAAATATTATAATACAATGGAGGGTAAATATTTACTATAATTAACTATGCAAAGCACAGAGTCACCCTTACAATTGCGGCTGTGGACTGTTGAAGAATACCACAGAATAGCTGAAGCAGGAATATTTGATCCCAGTGAACGGGTCGAATTATTAGAAGGGAAAATAATTTGGATGGTTGCTAAAGGAACATCCCACCGTTCAGCAGTGGGAAGAACATATAAACTATTAGAACACAGAATAGGTCATAAGGCTTGTATAGCTATTCAAGACCCTGTAAAATTAAATGAAAGGTCTGAACCTGAACCAGATATTGCTGTAGTGAAAATAGATCCTTTAGACTATGCAGATCATCATCCTACCCCAACAGAAATTTATCTAATTATCGAAGTTGCAGATAGTAATCTAAAACTAGATACAGAAATTAAAGCTAAAGCTTATTCTCAAGGAGGAATTAAAGATTATTGGGTGTTAGATGTAGTCAAACGCGAATTAATTGTATTGAGAAATCCCACAACAGAAGGTTATCAAAATCAAGAAATTGTCACAGAACATCAAAAAATATCTCCTTTAGATTTTCCTGATTTAGAAATTGTAGTTACCCAGATGCTACCACTTATCTATTAAATATCAGGTTCAACACCCAGATTTCTTAACTGTTCTATCAACCTTTCCTTCTGTCGTCTTTCTTGTTCCGTTGGAGTTAAAACCCAATTACTAGAAGCATCATACCACCGTAACCAAGGCTGCTGAATATTATTATATGTTCCCTCCCAAACACCCAAACCTAATTCTATTTCTGGTATCCAAAAACGAGAATTTGATGATGATAAATCTATTTCTGCATAACGACCACCATCTAATTTAAACATTCTAAATTCATACTTGTAACGGGCAAAAATAGCATAATAGGGAATCCTTAAAATCTGTTCATATACTTCCCATTTTGTTGGCGGTTTTTCCACATCTCGTAAAGTCTGTCCTAAATCTTCCTTTTCTGTTCCTGGTGATAGTAACTCCACGATAATAAAGGGAGTAATTCCCTCTTGCCAAATTACATAACTTAAACGTAAATCGCCATTTTTATATAGGGGAGAAACACCCACAGAGACAAACCAATCTGGTCTTTTGTACCATGTTGGATGATTTGGATTATAATATAAATTCATATCACTAGCAGTAAATATTTTGTTGCTAGGATAGACAGGAGAATTAAAAGTTTCGTCTAATAAACGAGGTTGTAATAAATGAAATTGATCAGGCAAACCTTTTTCCTCTGGATCTTCACTTTTGAGATCATACATCGTTGGTAAAACTTCTTGGGGAGAACGGGGAGGATCAGTTTGATACATAGTAATAGTCCTCTTAAAAAACTCTTCTCTATTATATAGGACTTACGCAAGATGTAACTGAAACCCTGATTATTTCGTAGGGGTAATTCATGTATTTTGCGTAAGTCCTGTTATATTAGAAATTATGTAGGATAAATTACGCTGTCGCTAAAATGCTATATGGTCTTGATCAAATACCCAAACATCTTGTATCATAATAATAGAGCGTCAAAAATAAACACCATGACTAAATCACCAGTTCAAAATCTTTATCAAACAGACTTTGCACTGTGGATAGAGAAAACAGTCAATAGATTAAAATCTCAAGATTATAATCATGTAGATTGGGAAAATTTAATTGAGGAGATAGAAGCATTGGGGGGAAGAGATAGAAGAGAATTAGAAAGTCGGTTAATTACATTATTTGAACATCTTCTTAAACGTCATTATGTCAACTTACCCGAATGTTATCGTGGTTGGGAAGTAATAGTTAATAGTACCCAGCAGGAACTAAAACGTATTTTTCGAGACTCTCCAAGTTTACGTAATTATTATTTGACTATTAAAGATGAATGCTACCAAGATGCAGTTACCAACATGGGGAAAGAATATGATACTAAATTTCCTGAAGATTCTCCTTTTTCTCAAGATATAGATAGGCTATTAACTGAAAGTTTTGATCATCTTTAAACTATGTCTAGAGATGATAAATCATAAACTAATTACTAATCCTACATTAATTAACCTCTGCAAAACCTGTTTCAAAACCATTCCTGTCCAATCAATATCCGCTTCCGTTGTCTGTTTTCCTAAAGTTAATCTAATGCCACACAAAGCCGCTTTTTGAGAATATCCCATAGCTAATAAAATCGGACTGGGGTTTAATTTACCACTATTGCAAGCAGCACCAGCACTAATACCAATTCCCGCTAAATTTAACTGACGTACCAAAGTTTTACCAGTGATTTTTTCCCCGTCGGCAAATTCTAAATAAAAACTGAGATGATGGGGTAAACGGTGAATTCTGTCACCTGTGGGAATTAAACCAGGAACATCTGCTAAAATGGCAAAAAGGCGATCGCGCAATAATATCAATCTTTCTGTTTCCGTCTCTAATTCCTGTGCTGCTAACTGTGCAGCTACCCCAAACCCAGCAATAGCGGGTGTTGCTTGCGTCCCTGAACGCAGTCCGGCCTCCTGTCCACCCCCACCCAATAGCGGCATTAATTTCACCCCTGGACGCACATATAACGCCCCCGCACCCAAACCACCATATAATTTATGACTAGATAAACTCAATAAATCTACTGGTAAAGTCTGCACATCTATGGGTAAACGTCCAGCAACTTGCACTGCATCAGTATGAAATAAAGCACCATGATTTTGAGTAATTTTCCCTAATTCGGCAATGGGTTGGACTGTTCCCACTTCACTTTGTCCATAAATCACAGATACCAACACCGTGTTATGTCGCAAAGCTGCTTTTAAATCTTCGGGGTTGACTCTTCCTTGATGATTTACACCCAAACGGGTAACTTCCCAACCCCAACTTTCTAACATTTTCGCCGGTTCAGAAATAGCCGAATGTTCTACACAAGAAATGATGATATGTTGGGGGACAAGATAACATCGCGCTACCCCGATAATCGCTAAATTGTCCGCTTCCGTTCCCCCCGAAGTGAAAATAATTGATTCGGGAACAGCGTTAATTAACCCCGCAACTTGCATTCTCGCAGTTTCTACAACCAATGCGGCGCGGTTGCCCCATTCATGTAAACTGGAAGGATTACCCCACTGTTGAGTTAAGATTGTTTGGATAATTGCGATCGCTTCTGGACGAGTGGGAGTAGTTGCACTATAATCTAGATATACTTGCATAAAAATTAACAATTAAGTGGGCAAATATTTACTTTTCTACATAATTTAATAGGTCACATTTTGGGAATAATAGTTTATGTATAACCCTTATCTAATTTTATCAGATTACCGTGTTCATTTTCCCACAAATGCGCTATTTTTACTATATCTTTTTATTGCTATTCACTCTGACTAGTTGTGAACAAATTCAATCATCAAAACAACGTTTAGCACCATTACCCCAAGATTCTTTAATTCAAGTTTACTTCAATAATTCCGAATCTTCAGAATATCAAGAAACCTATCGTCAGCAAACCCGGTTAGGGGATGATTTAGAAAAGCAGATTATTGACACTATTTCCCAAGCTAAATCTTCTGTAGATGTAGCTGTACAAGAATTGCGTTTACCAAAAATTGCCCAGGCATTAGCAGAAAAACACAAAGCAGGGGTTAAGATCAGGTTAATCTTAGAAAGTAATTATTCTCGTCCTTGGAGTAGTTTTACTTCTACAGAAATAGCGAAGTTAAAAAAAAGAGAACAGGAACGATATAACGAATTTCGGAAATTTGTGGATAGCAATCAAGATAATCAAATCACACCAGAGGAAATTAGTCAACGGGATGCTTTAGCAATTATTCACAATGCCAAAATTCCTTGGATAGATGATACTGCCGATGGTTCAAAGGGTAGTAGTTTAATGCACCATAAATTTGTTGTTGTTGATAATCGTTTTATAATCATTACTTCTGCCAATTTTACCTTTAGTGATACGTCAGGTGATATTAGTAACCTTAGCAGTTTAGGCAATACAAATAATTTATTAAAAATAGATAGTTCTGAATTAGCAAATCTACTCACAGAAGAATTTAATATTATGTGGGGTGACGGAGTAGGAGGAAAACCAGATAGTAAATTTGGAGTTACAAAACCTGTTCGTAAACCACAAACAATTACATTAGATAATAGTAAAATCACAATTCATTTTTCTCCCACATCTCCTAGTCAACCTTGGAGTAATTCTACTAACGGGTTAATTGCCAAAACCTTATCTGCAAGTACAAAAACCGTAGATTTAGCATTATTTGTATTTTCAGATCAACAACTTGCCAATATTCTCGAAGAACGACATAATCAAAATGTGCAAATTCGGGCTTTAATTGAATCACAATTTGCCTATCATCCCTATAGCGAAGTTTTAGATATGATGGGATTTGCTTTAAGTGATAACTGTAAATATGAAGTTGATAATCGTCCTTGGAAAAATCCCATTTCTACCGTTGGAGTCCCAATGTTAGCTAAGGGTGATTCATTACATGATAAATTTGCTGTAATTGATAACCAGACGGTAATCACAGGTTCACATAATTGGTCACAAGCAGCTAATAATGGCAATGATGAAACATTAATAGTGATTGAAAATCCCGCAATAGCAGCACATTATCAACGGGAATTTAATCGCCTTTATGGTAAAATAAAACCCGGACTACCAGCAAATATTAAATCTAAAATTGATGCCGAAATTCAAAAATGTCCGCAAATCAAACAACCATCATCTTTGGTAAATCCAATTACTAGTAAAATTAATCTCAACACCGCAACTCAAGCAGAACTAGAAACTCTTCCTGGTGTGGGTAAAAAGTTAGCACAGAAGATAATTATAGCCCGTCAACAGCAAAAATTTACATCTTTACAAGATGTTGATAAAGTACCAGGAATTAGTGATAAAATATTGGCCAAATGGCAAGGAATGATCACATTAACCTCAGATTAACGCATATACGGATAATCATGTTACCATTAATGAAATTTTACGATAAATTGAATGGGGCGATCGCCCACAATCAGAGTTTACTATTTATAGGACTAGATCCTAATCCGGAAATGCTCCCTGAGCAATATTGCCAGAAATCACATCCCCAAAGTATGATTGATGGTCTGTGGGATTGGTTGGAATTTACTATCTCCCAAACCACTGATTTAGTATGTGCCTATAAACCAACCCTGGGATTTTACGCAGCTTTAGGTATTCCGGGATGGGAATTACTACAACGAACCTTAAAAGCTATTCCTGCCCACATTCCGATTATATTAGATGCTAAACATAGCGATCTTAATACTAGTACAATTCTCGCTAAAACTGTTTTTGAAGAATGGCAGATTGATGCAATTACATTGAGTCCTTATGCAGGACAAGATCACGTAGCACCCTTTTTAGTTTATCCCGATAAAGCCGTTTTTATTTTGTGTACAACTTCTAATCCATCTGCGGCAATTTTACAGCAATACCCTACAGCGGAATCACCTTTTTATTTACAAGTAGTCAAAGAAGCAAAAAACTGGGGAACACCTGAACAACTAGGTTTAGAAGTAGGAACTATTCAGCCAGATATTTTAGCAAAAATTCGCAAAGAAGCACCAGAAAGAGTAATTTTAGCCCGCAGCATCTGGTCTGAAGGTGGTAATCTTAAAAACTTGCTATCAGCGGGATTAAATTATAATGGTGATGGGTTACTTCTTCCCGTTTCTCAAGATATGTTAGGAAGTGAAAATCTATCTACACAACTGCAATCTTTAAGGGCGGAAATTAATCATCTCAGAACTGAAATTTCCCAAGAAAACTCCACCTGTTCCGTCTGGTTTCCTGATGTTTGTTTGTTAAATCAACACCCACTTTTAGATTTAATTCTACAACTTTATGACATTGGTTGTATCATGTTTGGTGAATTTGTCCAAGCTTCTGGAGCTACATTTCCCTATTATATAGACCTCCGCAAAATCATTTCCAATCCCCAAATATTTCATCAGATAGTAATTGCTTATGCAGAGATTCTTAAAGACCTAACTTATGATAGAATAGCCGGTATTCCTTATGGTTCCTTACCTACTGCTACCGGATTATCATTACATCTAAATTCCCCGATGATTTTTCCCCGCAAAGAAGTAAAAGCACACGGAACCCGTAAGGTAATAGAGGGTAACTTTAATCCTGGAGAAGTTGTTGTCGTTGTTGACGATATTCTGATCAGTGGTAAAAGCGTAATGGAAGGAGCAGAAAAGTTAAAATATGCAGGATTAAATGTCAATGATATTGTAGTATTTATGGATCATGAACAAGGTGTAAAAGACAGATTGCGAGAAAATGGTTATCAAGCACACGCAGTTTTAACAATTTCTGAAATTACAGAAACTTTATATGCAGCAGGACGTATTAGTGAGGAACAATTTAAAACTTTATCTGAAATAAATTAGACATTTATTCTCAAGATCAAAATGTGAATTAAATAAGGTATAAAAGTAGGGTATGTTAGCGACAGCGTAACGCACCATTCCAGGTGTTCTCTGTGTCTCTGTGGTTCGTTCCTTTCTAAAATTGGTGCATTTTTATACAGAATTGGTATTAATTTAGTATAACAAAAGTTACATTAAGGAATGTTGATTATCAAAAATGAAATTACTATTCGTCCCATGAAAGATAATATCCATGATTATCAATTAATGGAAAAATGGCGTAGTGATGAAAAAGTATTACAATTTTATGGTGGTAGAGATAACCCTTATGATTTAGAAAAAGTTATAGAAACCTATCAACCCAGAATAAAAGGAGAAGAAGCATTAATTTCCTGTATTTTTTCTTATCAAAATCAAGAAATTGGCTATTTACAATATTATGATTTGGATAAATTACCAGAAAATATCAGACAAATGTATTGTCTAGAAAAAACAGATCATGTTTATGGTGTTGACTTATTTATTGGGGAAACAGAATATTGGCATCAGGGAATTGGTACAAAAGTGCTTTTATCTGCCATAGACTATATTTTTAATCAACTGCAAGCTGGTAAAATTGTCATTGATCCTAATGTTAAAAATATCCCCGCTATTCGCTGTTATGAAAAATGTGGTTTTGTAAAAATCAAGCTTTTACCAGGTCATGATTTACATGAAGGTAAATATCAGGATTGTTGGTTAATGGTAATAAATCGTAATAATTCGTTAAACTAAGAATAAATTACCTGCTGGAATTTAGCTTGCTATAAAAACCATGACTCAACCAACTACAAAAATTTGTATACTAGGTGGTGGCTTTGGTGGACTTTACACCGCCCTCCGTTTAAGCCAATTACCCTGGGAATCTACACCCAAACCTGAGATTATTTTAGTAGATCAGAGCGATCGCTTTGTCTTTTCTCCCCTCCTTTACGAACTCCTCACCAGAGAACTCCAAACCTGGGAAATAGCACCACCCTACTCAGAATTACTCCAAGGAACAGGTATCCAATTTCACCAAGCGGCTGTTTCCGCAATAGACATTAACAAAAAAACAGTCCAATTAGCAGATAAATCAGAACTGAATTATGACCGTTTAGTATTAGCATTAGGTGGGGAAACACCCCTAGACCTAGTTCCCGGTGCTGCTTCCCACGCTTACCCCTTTCGTACTATTACTGACGCTTACCGATTAGAAGAACGTCTGAGGGTTCTCGAAGCAGCAAACCCCGAAAAAATCCGTGTCGCCATAGTTGGTGCAGGTTACAGTGGGGTAGAATTAGCCTGTAAACTAGCAGATAGAATTGGCGAAAAAGGACGTTTCCGCCTCATCGAAATCGGTGATCAAATTTTACGCACTTCCCCAGAATTTAACCGTGAAGCCGCTAAAAAAGCGTTAGATAGTAAAGGTGTATTTATTGACTTAGAAACCAAAGTAGCAGCAATTGATCAAGATAGCATCTCCCTAGAGTATAAAAATCAAATAGACACCATTCCTGTAGATTTAGTAATTTGGACAGTGGGAACAAAAGTTTCCCCAGTTGTCACAGTCCTACCCCTCAAGCAAAACCAACGCGGACAAATCACCACCACACCAACATTACAAGCCATAGAACATCCCGAAATCTTCGCTTTAGGCGATTTAGCCGACTCCATAGACGCAGAAGGAAAACAAGTACCCGCTACAGCCCAAGTTGCGTTTCAACAAGCTGATTATACCGCCTGGAATATTTGGGCTTCTCTTACCCATCGTCCTTTACTTCCTTTCCGTTATCAACCATTAGGCGAAATGATGGCTTTAGGAATAGATAACGCTACCCTCACCGGTTTAGGTGTGCAACTAGACGGTTCTTTTGCATACGTAGCCCGTCGTTTAGCCTATCTGTATCGTTTACCCACATTAAATCATCAGTTAAAAGTAGGTTTTAACTGGTTAGTTAGCCCTATCATAGAAGCCATTTCTAGGTAAGTTTCCTAGTAGGGGCGGGGTTTACCCGCCCAACTTTCTCCGTCTAAAATATTTGATGAGAAATTGCCATTGGGATTTTCACAAATTCAGATATGATTGCTATATATTTTCTGACTAGTGACTACTTAGATATTAATTTTTATGAAAAAACCCAAAGTTATTTTTTTGGATGCTGTAGGAACTTTGTTTGGTGTTAAAGGTAGTGTGGGTAAAGTTTACAGTCAAATAGCCCAGGATTTTGGTGTAAAAGTTTCCCCCCAAGTTTTAGATCAAAACTTTGCTAAAAGCTTTAAATCAGCACCACCTCCCATATTTATTGATGCACATATTAGAGACATTCCCCAACGTGAGTATGATTGGTGGCGGATAATTGTTTTAAATACCTTTGAAGGTGCAGGTGTTCTCCAGGAATTTTCTGATTTTTCGGCTTTCTTTAGCGAACTTTACATCCACTTTGGTACTCCTGAACCTTGGTATATTTATCCTGATGTGCCTTTAGCTTTAATGAACTGGCGACGCTTAGGAGTTAAACTAGGTATATTATCTAATTTTGATTCTCGTTTATATTTAGTTTTGCAAGGTTTAGGACTAAAGGAATATTTTACTTCTGTAACCATTTCTACCCATTGCCGTGTAGCTAAACCAGATCCAGAAATTTTTAAAATCGCCTTAAATAAGCATAAATGTTTACCTGAAGAAGCATGGCACATCGGCGACAGCATCAAAGAAGACTATGAAGCTGCCAAAGCCGTAGGAATGCGAGGAATTTGGATTAACCGAAATCCCAGTGTCTAATACCGTAATTATACTATCAATATAGATTTAGGGTGTAAACTTTTCTTGCAAAGATAACACATCTCGCCATATTCATAAGTTATCGCTGTTACCCTAGAAGTTAGATTCTTGATTAATTTGGGTAGTTCAATAAATGAAAAAATCTCTATCAGATATTTGGTATCAATTGCGTCCATCTTTATCATTCCTCAACAGTAGCAATACCACTCCCGAAACTAATAAAGCAGTTTTAGCAGCAGCAACCATTCCAGAAAATTCATCTTCTTTATTAGCTGTTTTATGTTCACCTTTAACCGAAATTATCAATGGTGAATTATCATTTTTATCCTTGGGATTAACTTTACTGCAAATTAACCGTGATATTTCCCAACCAGCGTTAAGTTTAGAAAACTACACAGCTATTATTAGTCAAGCTGCTTATTTAGAAAGTATCCGCGACATTTTATCTTTATATCCTGCTTTAAACTATAATCAACCTGGGGAAAATGAAGAATTAGCACCAATTTTAGATAATATCAATAATATTGAATTAGATGCACAAACAGCAATCCAAACTATTGAATGTTTTCATGAATCTCCATTAGCAACAGCATTCAATCACCTATTATCTACAAGATTAATTTCCCCCCATCTGAGTAATTATCCTGCGAGACTGTTAGCTAAAAGAATAGCTGTTAATACTCACCGCTATATTATTCAAGCTTTGATAGCTTTGGATGATGATATCCAAGCATTTATCCCAGATAGTCACCAGCAATGGCAAAAAGAAGCTGAAAATCTCGAAAATCTGCAAATTTATCTCAATAATCAAATTGGTAGTCAATTATCTAATCAGGTTTTTGATCAAACTTGTGTATTTAAAGATATTTATATTCCCCCTCAAGCTAAACCTGTAAATAAATATGGAGAAATAGATATTAATGCTGCTGCTTTTGATATAGAAGCATGGGTAAAGAAAAACATCTTAACGGAAAATAAATCAGAAAAAGTAATATTTATTCAAGGTAAAATTGGTAGAGGTAAAACAGTTTTTTGTCAAGTATTTGCCGATTGGGTTAGACACCATTTATATCCCTTATGGACACCAATTTTAATTAATGTTAAAGATATTAAAATTCTGTCACCTCGGTTAGAAGATACATTAAAAGCTAACCTAGATATAAGTTTTATCCAGAGTGATGATGACTGGTTAAAAAATAAAAATACCCGCTTTATTTTCATTTTTGATGGTTGGGATGAATTACCAGGTACAGTGAGAAATAAACATATTCTAGAAACATTCATTCAACAACTTGCCGAATTTCAGCAACGATGTCAAAATGATGAAAACATGAAACACAGGGTATTAATTACCAGTAATAATATCCCGCTATCAACTATTTCTAATTTACCGACCAATTTAGAAAAAGTAGAAATTCTGCCTTTTGATCAACAACAACAAATAAAATGGCTAGAAAAATGGCAATCTTTACCAGATAATCAAGGAGAAAAACCAAATTTACAGGAGTTATTAGCTAGTAATAAATGTCCAGCAATTGTTAAAGAATTAATTGGTGAACCTCTACTATTATACTTGATTGCCGGAATGTATAGAGATGATTACATAGTAATTGATGATTTAGTCGGTCATAATTATCGGACTGGAACAGCGTTTATTCATGAATCTGCCATCAATTGGTTAATTACTAAATTAGATCATAATTTTCATGATAAATCACCACATTTAAGATATATTATCACCCAAAATGCTGTTGATTTTGTCCAATCAGATGGACAATTTAACCCTAGTGCAATTAATGGGGAAAAGATCACCACACCTTGGGCAGATTTTTATATTGGTGCTACTCATGAATCAGATCATCAGATAAAATCTAACTATCAATGTTTAACTAATTTTCTGTTTGCAGAACAGTTAAAATTTAGTTTGATTAGTTGGACAGAATATCAAGAAACTGCAACTGGTAAAGAACTCATTACCACCGAAGCTGAAATGAATTGGCAAATTTATGATTTGCTGGGTTTCGGGATTCTTAGTAAAGATATAGTTGAATATTTGCTGGGTTTAATCATTGGGATTGCTGATTTTCGCTGGATACAATTATATAGACGGTTAGAGAACTTTTATAGTAGTTGGTGTCAAGGTAAATTTATTGATACTGCTGAAGAAACTTTAGCCCAAATCAAACTCAAATCATTACAAAATGCTGGTATTTATCAATTAGGTCAGCGTCAAGTAGATATTTATGCTGGGTTAAATGTGATGATTTTACTATTATCTATCCAGCGTTATGCCCAAGAACATGAGGTACTCAAAGAACATATAATTTTTTATCCCTCTGGTCAACTAGAAGGAAATAATTTCACCTACCAATTACAAAATATTATTCATTACAGTAATTGTTTAGATCATGAAAATTTCCGCAGTTTGGTGGGTCAATTTCTAAGTGGTACTCATTTACGGGGTGTAAGTTTATTACAAATAAATCTCAGTTATACAGACTTGACAGAAGCAGACCTCAGCCGTGCTAGTTTATATGGGGCAAATTTCAGCCATGCTAATCTACATTGTGCCTATTTCATTGGTACAGATTTAGAAAAGGCCAATTTTACAGCCGCAAATTTAAGTGAAACCTATCTTAGTGGTGCAAATCTCAGTGGGGCTAATCTACGTGATGCTAATCTTAAAGATGTAGATTTGAGTCGTGCAAATCTCAGTGGTGCGGACTTGCGAGGTGCAAACTGTGATGGTGCAAACTTTATGGGCGCTATCCTAAGTGATGATGTCTATGGTGATGTGCGTTGGGATAAGAAAACTAACTGGAAAAATACGGACGGTTTAGAAATTGCCAAAAACGTGCCACTAGCTTTAAAAAAACGACTGATGACGCTTAATGCTACTTCTGAGTAAAATATAAATTCTAGATCTCTAATCTCCATCTATCTACAAATAGAGATATAATTTCACTCGAAAAGTTTTTGGGTTTTGATTCTGTGGGTTTTCAGCCTACTTTCTTATAAAATAAAAATTCAGACCGACAATTTAGCGTGGTAGAAAATCGCTTCGCAGTCATAAATGCCGGTCTGCGTTTATACCATGCTCCTTGATCCAAGATGAAACATACGTTATCAGTTATTGTTGAAGATGAAGCGGGGGTTCTATCCCGCATTGCTAGTTTATTTGCGCGTCGAGGTTTTAATATAGAAAGTCTTGCGGTTGGACCGGCGGAGCAGGAAGGTGTATCCCGAATTACAATGGTTGTACCTGGTGATGATCGCATCATTGAGCAATTGACTAAACAACTATATAAGTTAGTTAATGTTCTCAAAGTCCAAGATATTACGGAAATTCCTTGTGTAGAAAGAGAATTGATGCTTTTGAAGGTAAATGCTACTAGCAGTAATCGTTCAGAAATTATTGAATTATCTCAGATTTTCCGAGCGCGAATTGTGGATGTGGCTGAAGATTCTTTAACGTTGGAAGTGGTGGGTGATCCTGGTAAAATGGTAGCCATTGTTCAAGTCCTACAAAAATTTGGACTGAAAGAAATTGCTCGCACAGGTAAAATATCTCTGACTCGTGAATCGGGTGTAAATACTGAATTATTGAAGTCTTTGCAAGCAAAATTATAACATGGTTTAACCCCGGTTATTAGGAAGTAATTCCCACAACGGAGAAAGTAGGTTGGGTTAAGCAGCAGCGCAACCCAACAACAGAATTATTTGATTGTCAGAAGTTTTAAGCAAAACTAGAAATACCAAAATCTGGTGGTATATCTTGCAGCCTTCCTGGTCCAATAGCTTGTAGTCCTTCTTTGAGGATAATATCACCCGTATACAAGGCTTTACCCACTATCACACCGGTGACACCTTGGGGTTCTAAAGCCAATAAACTTAACAAATCAGTGACCGAACTGACACCACCGGAAGCAATTACGGGTATGGAAATTGCCGCCGCGAGTTCTCGCAATGCGTCTAAATTAGGGCCTTGTAGTGTACCGTCACGGTTAATATCGGTGTAAATGATTGCTGCTGCACCTAATTCTTGCATTTGGGTCGCTAGTTGGGTGGCTAATACTGTTGATGTTTCTAACCAACCGCGAGTTGCAACTAAGCCGTTACGAGCATCTATACCAATAATAATTTGTTGAGGAAATTCTTCACAAAGTTCTTGGACTAACTGGGGTTGTTCTACAGCGACAGTTCCGAGAATTGCCCAATTGACACCCAGATTAAATAATTGTACAACACTGGAGCGATCGCGTAATCCTCCTCCCACTTCAATGGGTATCTCCAGATTATTTCTAATGGCTTCAATGGCGGCTAAGTTGACGATTTTACCAGCTTTCGCGCCATCCAAATCAACTAAATGTAATCTAGTTGCGCCTTGGTCTGCCCACATTTTCGCCATTTCCACGGGGTTTTCGCCAAATACTTGCGATCGCTCGTAGTCTCCTTTATATAGTCGCACACAGCGACCTTCTAATAAATCAATTGCGGGTATTACTTCCATAATTGTTGACTTTTGACGGTTGACTTTTGACGGTTGACTTTTGTACGGGCGAACGGCCGTTCACCCCTACTGCCTCTTAACTGTCACCTGTTCCTGTACTGCTTGGCGAAAACCTAAGACTAGCAAGATGTTAGCAAGGGTTAAAAAAACTTCCGCGCCACCATGTAACCAGTCTATATTGGCGAGTTGTTCTTGATAAGCGACTTTGGCATAAATGCCGGCGGGAATAGTGACAGCGACAAATACCAATGTGCCGTAAAATCCATATAAGGCTAAACGTGGCATTTGGGGAACGCGGCTGATAAACCACAAGAAACCCAAATAAGGAAACAGAGAGAGGGCAAAGAGGGTTTCTTTTGATATCATGATTCTGATTTAATAGGTTCTGGTTCAATGCTGCTTGCAGACTTTGTGGAACGCCAAATGAGATAAGCTGCCGCCCAAAGGGTAAAATTACCAATTAGTGTCATGGTAGCTTGTAGGGTTACTAACCATTCTAGAGATTCGGAATTGTCGAAATAATGCCAGGTACAAGCACACATTGCACTAATTAAAGCAGGTAACATACCAAAGGATAAGCCCCACCAACTACAATTTTTACTAAGTTCACCGTATATCCAGATTAGCCAAATTGCGGCTATCCACTCAATAACGCTAGAAATATGAATTATCCAGGTGGGAATTGAAAGGGCGTGCATAATTAATAGTCAGTTGTCGGTTGTCGGTTGTCAGTGGTAGATAATTTAGTTTAAAAAAAATTGGTAATCCAAAATCCAAAATCTAAAATTCAAAATGGGGAAAATGCGGGTTTTATTGTCTGGGTATTACGGTAAAGGTAATGGTGGTGATGAAGCCTTGTTAGCCACACTTCTGCAAATGCTACCATCTGATGTTACTCCTGTGGTGCTTTCTGGAAATCCTGAAGAAACTCATCGGCGTTATGGTGTGGAATGTTACAACCGTATGGCGTTTTTCCAGGTGATCAACGCTTTGCGTTCCTGTGATGCTTTTATTTGGGGTGGTGGCAGTTTAATTCAAGATGCGACTAGCACTATTAGCCCTTTTTATTATGGAGGATTAATGGCTTTAGCTCAAGTGATGGGTTTAAAAACGATTGCTTGGGGACAAGGTATCGGTCCATTGTTGCGTTCCCAAACTCGTTGGTTAGCAAAGAGTAATTTTGCAGGTTGTACTCAAGTCAGTGTACGCGATCGCTCTAGTTCTGGTTTATTATCACATTGGAGTATATCCCATATCCTTGCACCTGACCCGGTTTGGGCGTTGGAATCGAAACCAGTACCGGAATTAGTAGATTTACCAAAACCGAGAATTGCAGTTACTTTAAGAAATCATCCCCAATTAACAGAAAATAGGTTAACAACATTAACGCAAGCTTTAGTTAATTTGCAGAAAGAAACTCAGTCCTTTATTTTATTATTGCCATTTCAAAAAAGTGAAGATTTAGGAATTGCCGAAAAAATTCATACTCAATTAAAAGATGTGAGCAGAGTTATTTGTTCGGAAGATCCACAAGTTTTAAAAGGTGTATTTCGTAATGTGGAAATGTCCATAGGAATGCGTCTACATAGTTTAATTATGGCAGCAAGTGAAGGTTCTCTTTGTTTTGCTTTGAGTTATGACCCAAAAGTAACCCGATTAATGGAAGATTTAGAAATACCAGGTTGGGATTTAAAGGATTTACCAGATGATGTAGATGTAATTAGCAAAGCTTGGATTAATTATTATTACCATGGTGAATCTTTATCAGATGAGAAAATTCAATTCTTAGTAAATGAGGCTTATTTACATCGAGAGTTGTTGAAAACAGCTTTAAATATGTAAATTTAATTGTCATAGACAATAAAAAGGCAAAATCAATATAGGAAAATCCCCTTGGTTGTAGGTTAGTTAGAATGATGTGAGGCGATAATATCCCCAGCTTTTTTTATTTATTATCTCCATAAGTAGAACGTAATAATACCATATCTGGATGAAGTTGTAGAGACGTTCCAGTGGAACGTCTATAGCAAATTTATTTGGTGCAGCCTCACATAAAATTGGTATAAATAATTCAAAATTTGTAGTCAGGAATTTATTCCTCCTTTGAGGACTGATATCCTGACTACGAAATGATCTCCAGGTTTTTTTTACAATAAAAGCGTTATTAAGGGAATGTGAATTTCCAAAATATCCGGATCTGAGAATAATAAATCTGTAGAAAAGTTAATGTCATACTATTTTGACCAATCTTCATGTCAGTTGTATCTCACAATTGACAAAGATTATCCATGATATTTTTTGGCAACATTTTCTATATCTTATAACACCTAACCAGTATATAACCATCCTATCTAACAAATCAGTACCTAAAATTATATCTTTTAGATATCAAGGAGTATCAATAAATATGACTAATATCAATCCATCTCATACTACTAAACAATTATTAGCAGGTTATGCAGGAATTATATTTGGTGGATTTGGAATACATAAATTTATTCTTGGTTACACTTCAGAAGGTTTTATTATGTTGTCTATTTCCATAATTGGTGGTTCTTTTACCTACGGATTTACATTAATAATTATGCAGCTTGTGGGTTTAATTGAAGCGATGATTTATTTGAATAAACCCCATGAAGATTTTGTCAATACATATTTTGTGAATAAACAAGGTTGGTTTTAGGCTTTTGATTAAGCAAGACGAATATGCAAATTCTCAAACATAAACAGATACACTTACTTATTTTGCTCATGATGAGCATGGGATATTTTACCGTAGTATCCAGTTGGGAAATAAATTATTTCTACAAAAGTCTAATTTTTATGTTGCCAATACAATTAACTACTGTAATTTACAGCAATAAAATTAAGCTAAAGTAGTCATTAATCATCAATTAAATTTTTTTCTGTGGTTACTAGTCTACCAAACTTTAAAACCCTTAATTTCTATAATTAAAGGCTGTCATTTTCCAACTTTTATCTATCGAGCATAGAGAAATTTTACCAGCCATATACCCAGCCACCCTAAGAGAGCATACACAACGATTGCCATTAGAATATTAACATCAAAAACGTTTGCTCCACCACTAGCAACAGGACTAATCAATAAGCTGGAAAATGGCGCAATGAAGGGAGCAGAAAGATTATAAATAAACTGGGCAAAAATATTTTGCGTATTTGCACCAGAAAAACGTAAAAAGAAGCGTAACATCAGCAAAACTTCTAGCAATCCGACTAGAAGATAAATGCTATTAATAATCCAGGCAAATGTAGAGCTTCGTCTGCCAGATTCAAGTCGTCCCTCTTCCTGTTGCAGTCGGAAATTTTCTTCTTCACGGTGAAGTTCTTGTCTTCGATCATAATTACTTTGTTCACGAGGATTTCTATTCATTTTGTATAAGTGTGAGATGTTTAATAATATGGCTATAACTTCGGTGCTAGTCTTCAAACCTCAGCTACAGCCCTGCATCCTCGAAAATTAGACTATGCGGCGACCAATTAGTAAATTGTAAACTATTCCCATTAGAGCTAAAACTAAAAGCAGATGAATTAAGCCACCTCCAACATTAACGGAGAACCCTAACAGCCAGAGGATAAAGAGTATAACAGCAGCAGTCCAAATTAGATTAATCATATTTTCCTTTTCTATTTAGATAAAAGTGATGAATATTTAATATAGGCAAATACAGGTTACAGTCTGTTTTGAGAGTAGGCATTTGGTTATGTCAACATCTTATCTGAATCTTATTGGCTCTCAATCCTCAAGAAGAAATAGTCCAAACGAAAGAGAACAAAATTAAGCAATTAGATACTTGAAAACAGATTTACCTGAACGTTTTAATATTTTAAATAATTGGCATTAACAATAATGGAAACTCTATTAGTTGATAAAATATTTCGTGACAGCAATGGCAAAATTGTTATCGCTCAGGTGCCAAACTTACCGCTTATTGTTTGGGTATTAACTAGTTTACTATCTCTAATTTTTACAACTGGAAAAATCAATACAGTGTTCAGCTTACTGGCAAATGGCTTTTTATTTACTTGGGGGTGGATAGAATTATTTCAAGGTGTTAATTATTTTCGTAGAGGGCTAGGTCTTGCCGTATTTATTGGTATGATTGCATTAAAAGTTATGTAGTTTGATTGTCGAATATTTACAGGCTTGCAAATCTCTGAAAATTATTGATACTTAGATACAACTAAGTAATTGTGCCAAATAAATTGTACATTTAGGAGCAGTCCGGTATCTTCAAAAAGGGAATCTAAAGAAATTTAATATTCTTTCACTTGGTTAAAGTGGCAGATTTAGCTTAACCTCAAAGTAGAGACGTTAGTTACCAAGCGTCAGACTAACAAGAGCGAATCTAGAAACTAGCTATGCAACTGATCCCAAAGACTGAAATAGTATCCGAATCTCCCACAACCCCAACAACATTGGACTCAGAGAAAATTATTTTAGATGTTGGCGGTATGAAGTGCGCTGGATGTGTGAAAGCAGTGGAAAAACAGCTTCTGCAATATCCAGGAGTAAAAAGTGTCTGTGTTAACCTGGCTACAGAAGTGGCAGTTGTGGAAGCAGAACGTGGTACTGTAGATGCAGAAGCACTAGCTCAGAAATTAACAGAGACGGGCTTTCCCAGTGAGTTACGTAGAAATAAAAATGCTGGTGATAAATCTGATCCTGCCCGGAACTCGGCTACCAAGCAACGCCAAGAAATACAAGGGACAATTAGACAGTTAGTAGTTGCTATTTTATTACTGGTATTATCAGGAATTGGCCATGTTGGTGATCTTGGCTCTTCTATTTTCCCTTTTTTAAATAATATTTGGTTTCATTGTGGACTGGCGACGGTAGCTATTATTGTCCCTGGTAGACATATTTTAATAGAAGGTTGGCAGGGTTGGCGACGGGGTGCGCCAAATATGAATACTCTCATCGGTTTGGGAGTGCTAACGGCCTATACTGCCAGTTTGGTGGCGTTATTGTTTCCCCAAATGGGTTGGGAGTGCTTTTTTGATGAACCGGTGATGATGTTGGGTTTTATTTTGTTGGGGAGAACTTTAGAAAGACAAGCGCGAGGACGTGCTGCATCAGCATTTCGCCAATTGTTGGCGTTAAAACCGCAAACAGCGAGATTAATTATTAGTCCTGACCCGGAAAAATTAATTTCTGGGGCAAATATTATAGAAATTCCGGCGGAACAAGTGCGTGTGGGTGAATGGTTGCAGGTGCTTCCAGGGGATAAAGTTCCGGTAGATGGTGAAGTTCGCTTTGGCCAAACTACCGTAGATGAGTCCATGCTGACTGGGGAAGTTGTACCCGTGATGAAGCAACCGGGGGACACTGTGACTGGGGGAACTTTGAACCAATCAGGGGCGATCGCTATTCAATCTACCCGCACAGGTGATGATACAACTTTAGCACAAATTGTGGCTTTAGTAGAAGCTGCCCAAACTCGCAAAGCACCAGTACAAAAATTGGCTGATAGAGTGGCTGGTTATTTTACCTACGGTGTATTAACAGCTTCTTGTTTAACATTTGCCTTTTGGTATTTGCTGGGAACTCAACTCTGGCCGGATGTAGCTATATCTGGGGGGATGGAAATGGCTCATGATATGGGGCATACTGCCCAGCATTTACTACCCCACACTCAATATTCTGAACTATTAATTAGTTTAAAATTAGCGATCGCTGTCATGGTGGTTGCTTGTCCCTGCGCGTTGGGACTCGCTACCCCTACAGCTATTCTCGTAGGAACGGGTATGGGTGCAGAACGGGGACTATTAATTAAAGGTGGGGACGTTTTAGAAAAAGTCCACAAATTAGACACGGTAGTTTTTGATAAAACTGGCACTCTCACTACAGGCAAGCCCACGGTAACTGATTGTATAGTCTTGGTAGAATCAGTTTCGCCATCATCATTAATTCAACTAGCAGCGGCAGTAGAAAGTGGCACTTATCACCCCCTATCTACAGCTATCCAACAAGAAGCTAAATTTCAAGAGTTAACCATTCCCAATGCTGTGGAGTTCCACACAGAACCAGGTCTGGGCGTATCTGCTGTCGTAGAGGGAAAAAATGTCCTGTTAGGTAATTGGGAATGGTTAAATTACCACCAAGTGAATATTCATGACAAAGTACATCAACAAGGACACAAACTAGCCAAAGCCGGAAAAACCGTCATTGGTGTAGCTGTGGATGGGACTTTAAGCGGCTTAATTGCAGTGAGTGATACCCTCAGACCAGATGCCCAAATTGCAGTAGACAAATTACACCAGATGGGTTTACGGGTAATGCTGCTCAGTGGTGATAGACCAGAGGCAGTTCAAGCGATCGCCAAACAACTAGGAATAAATAACGACGATATTATGGCAGGTATCCCTCCAGCCCAGAAAGCTGCTACCATTCAATCTCTTCAGTCTGAAAAAACTAAATCCGTTGTGGCCATGGTAGGCGATGGTATAAATGATGCTCCTGCTTTATCACAGGCAGATGTGGGCATCGCTTTACACTCTGGTACAGATGTAGCAATGGAAACTGCGGAAATTATCTTGATGCGAAATTCTCTTACCGATGTTGTAAAATCAATTCAGTTGAGTCGTGCCACTTTCAATACTATCCGGCAAAATTTATTTTGGGCTTTTGCCTATAATACAATAGGTATTCCCCTAGCTGCTGGTGTATTATTGCCTAGCTGGGGTTTTAATCTGGGGCCTTCTAGCGCCGCAGCATTAATGGCCTTTAGCTCCGTTAGTGTTGTTACCAACTCAATTTTATTGAGGAGATTTGCTCCCTAATATAGCGAAAGGCAAGATAAACAATAACTAGTAACATGAAAATAGCAATTAGTGGTGCAACAGGATTTGTGGGTAGTCCGCTAGTAAAAAGACTACATAAAGAAGGTCATACAATATTAGTCTTGACTCGAAATCCTAATTCTGCTCAAAGGGTTTTTCCCCCATCAGTTTTTGAGAATTTAGAAATTATTGCTTATACCCCTGGTGTATCCGGTGCTTGGCAAAATGCGATCGCAGGTTGTGATGCAGTAGTAAATTTAGCCGGAGAACCCATTGCTGAAGAACGCTGGACACCAGAACGCAAGCAAGAACTTCTCAACAGTCGCAAACTGGGTACACAGAAAATTGTGGAAGCTATAGCCAAAGCTAATCCTCGCCCCACTGTATTAGTTAATGCTTCTGCTATCGGTTACTACGGAACGAGTGAAACCGCAACTTTTGATGAAAATAGTCCCCCAGGTCAAGATTTTCTCTCCGAAATTTGTCAGGAGTGGGAAGGGGAAGCGAGGAAGGTTAAAGATGCTGGTGTGCGATTAGTAATTCTGCGCTTTGGCATTGTTTTAGGTAATGGTGGCGCGTTGGGAAAAATGATTACCCCCTTTAAACTTTTCGCAGGTGGACCAATTGGCAGTGGTCGCCAGTGGTTTTCTTGGATTCACATAGACGACATTGTGAGTTTAATTATTCAAGCTTTAACAAAACAAACTATGGATGGCGTGTATAACGCCACCGCACCCAGTCCTGTCCGCATGAACGATTTAAGCACAACCATGGGGGAAGTAATGAATCGTCCTTCCTGGTTGCCTGTACCTTCTTTTGCCTTGGAAGCGATGTTAGGAGATGGGGCAAAGGTAGTATTAGAAGGGCAACAGGTTCTACCCAAACATACTTTAGAATCCGGTTTTCAGTATCAATATTCTAATTTAGAATCGGCATTGAGGCAGATTTTATAAAAGATCATGAGTAAATCTTCCCGAAAATATAGATTGAAATTGACAATCATTAACAAAGCCGCCCTAATTCGTTTATCTATTTTGATAGATTTACCAGAGTTGTTAATGCTTTAACAATACTATTGCCAATTTTCCCAAATATGTCTGAAACCCAATAAAATCGTAACGATATCAATAGGGTTTCAGGGTTTTGGCAATAGTATTGGGTTTAGTGGAGGTAATTAGGGTTTGCTGAATAAAGCTATAACCGTTTATTAATAGGGGTTTCGCGGATTTTAAGAACAAGTAAGTGCAAGATTTTGGCAAATGGAGTCTCAAAACAGTTGCATTTTTCCTTGTCGGGTCGGGTCGGATATGAGAAATTGAGGATATTCAGATAGTTGAAACTGTTCCCTGTTCCCTGTTCCCTGTTCCCTCTCCTCACAGACAACTTTTTCAGCAAACCCTATCTACAGTTATGTTATAATTGCAGTCAGCACTTGTGAAACGAAAACTTCACGTTTGTCTTGGAGAGGTGTCCGAGTGGTTGATGGTGACGCACTCGAAATGCGTTTTGGGGCAACTCAACGGGGGTTCGAATCCCCCCCTCTC